>JBDZVW010000329.1:0-3471 GCA_040255885.1 Betaproteobacteria bacterium | reverse complement strand
CGCGCGATCGGCGGCGCCTACGAACGCATCGAAGGCACGGTCGATCTGATGCCCGGCGATCTCGTCTACTATACCTACGTCAACGAATCCGGCCAGCCGCGTGTCGATCCCGGTCCGCTGCTGAAGCACGGCGAGCGGCTGGCGGTGTTTTTTTTCAACGAGATCAACCGTGCGCGGCCGCAGGTTCACTCGCTGCTGCTGCGCGCGATGGCGGAGCGCAGCGTCAGCGCATTCAACCGCGATCACGTTTTTCCGCATCTGACGGTATTTGCCGACCGCAACCGCGTGGAGCGCGAAGAGACTTTCGAAATTTCATCGGCCGCGCGCGACCGCTTCATGCTCGAGGTGCTGATCGAAACACCGGCCGACACCGACGCCCGGTGCCAGCTGGTGTTCGATCCGGCGTTTCACGATACCGACGCGCTGATCGAACGCGTGGCGCCGGCGGTGGTGCCGTATGCGGAACTCAACGCGGCGGGCGCGCTGATCCAGCACGAAATCCGTGCCAGCGCAGCGCTCGAGCATTACGCGCTCGAACTGTGGCATGCCACCCGCGATCCGCAATCATTCGGCATCGCGCTCGACGGCGTGCCGATGGAACAGCTGATCCTGGCCGGTGCCAGTCCGCGCGGCATGAGCATGCTGCTGCGCGCGGCGCGCGTGGCGGCGTGGCTCGCCGGCCGTTCGTTCGTCACACCGGAAGACATTCAGTCGGTGTTTTTCGAAACGCTCGCGCACCGCATATTCTTCAACCCGGTGTACGAGCTGCGGCGCACGGAACTGGCGCGCAGTCTGATCGACCACATTCTGCGGAAGGTCGCCGCACCCTGACACACCGCATCGCGCATCGGCATATTGGCTCTCGCACAACGGCATGGCTGCCATCCGGGAATTTCATTACACGGTGTCGTCGCTTGCTCGCGGCCATCGGCCCGGCCACCATCGTGGCGTGCACGGCGTCAGCGGACTCGAATTTCGCGGTCACGCACCGCTGGTGCAGGTGCCGGACGCGCGCCGGCTCGATGTGCGCGCCAGCCTGCGCGATCCGTTCCGGCAATGGCGGGTGCGGGTCTACAGCCAGCGCGCCAGCATTCCGGTCGCACTGGTCGCCGATCTGTCGGCATCGATGGGCTTTGCCGGCCGCACGCGCAAGCTGGACGTGCTCGCCCACTTGACCGCTGCCACCGGCTATTCCGCATGGCGTACCGGCGATGCGTTCGGCTTCATCGGCTGCGACGAAACGGTACGCGCCGACTTCGTGGTCGCACCGCTGCACGCGAGAAGCGCCGCTTTCATGCTGGGTGAACGGCTGCGGCAGTTCGTGCCAAGCGGCCGCAATGCGGACGGCCTGGCGATCGCGCATCAGTATCTGGGCCGGCGGCGGGCGCTGGTGTTCCTGGTTTCCGATTTTCATTTTTCGCTGTCATCTCTGGAGACGGTGCTCGACAGCCTCGCGTTGCACGAGGTGGTGCCGGTAACGCTGTGGGATGCACGCGAATTCGAGCTGCCGCCGGGACCGGGGCTCGATTCGTGGCAGGACAGTGAAACCGGAAAACGCCGCGTGCTGCTGGTGCGGCCCGCGCTGCGTACGCGCCTGATGCAGATGTTCGCCGCGCGGCGCGCCGCACTGGAAGCGCTGTTTCTGAAGCGCGGGCTGCGGCCGCTGTTCATCACCGGCGATTTTTCGGCCGACGCGCTGACGCGGCACTTTCTGTCCGGCGCATCGGTTTCGGACGCCAGCAGCAATGATCAGGATTAGCAACCCGTCACTCGCCACCATCGTGTGCACGATGCTCGCGGGTGCCGTCGGCGCCTTTTGCACGGTGGTGCAAGCCGCCGCCATCGCGCCGCGGGTCACCGATCCGCGGGCGTTCGGCCACACTATCGGCGATACGCTGACGCGGCGCATCGATTTCGACCTGCAGCGGCCGGCCGCGCTCGACCGCGGCAGTCTGCCGAAGAGCGGGCGCAAGGACGCATGGATCGCGCTCAACGATGTCACCGTCAGCCGGCATCCGGGATGGAGCACCACTCATTACGAAGTCCGACTCACCTATCAGCTGATCAATGCGCCGCGCGGCGTGCGCACGCTGTCACTGCCGGCGCTGACGTTGAAAACTGCCGGCGCCACGCCGCGTGAGCTGCCGGTCGCGCAATGGTTCTTCACCGCTGCGCCGCTGACGCCGCCGACGGTACTGGCGCGCGGCGATCTCGACGAACTGCGTCCCGACGTGAAGCCGCCACTGCTGCCCATCGCCGCGCTCAAGATACGGCTTGCCGCGTACGGCGCGGCAGCCGCCGTTATCATCCTCTATCTGCTGATCATGCGTTTCGGCATACCGTTCACCCGGCGGCGGCACGGCCCGTTCGCACGCGCCTGCCGCGACATCGGGAACATTGCGCGCAACGCGGATGACGTACACGCATTCCGTAGCGCGCTGACGGCGCTGCACCACGCCTTCAACGAAGCCGCCGGCCACAGCGTATTCGCCGGCGAGCTCGACGGATTCTTCGCCGCTCATCCGCGCTTCGCGCCGCTGCGCGCCGACGTGGAGCGCTTCTTCGCGCTGTCACAGCGGGAATTCTTCGATGGCGGCAGCATCGATGTGCGGAACCCCCGCATCGTGCTCGACCTGGCACGGCGCTGCCGCGACCGCGAGCGGATCGTCGCATGATGCCGGGCGCGCTGCATCCGTGGATGCTGCTACTGCTGCCGCTGGCGACCGTGCCGTGGTGGCGGCGTGCGGCGCCGGCCCGCTCCTATTCCTGGCTGGCGCTGGTGCCGCGCGACCGGCTGTCGACCGCCGTCGACCTGGCGCTGCGCGCGCTGGGCTCGCTGGCGATCGCGCTGATCGTTCTTGGCCTGGCCGGCGTCTATCTGCCGCAGGGCAGCGTCGAGCGCATCGGGCGCGGCGCCGAAATCGTACTGCTGCTCGACCGATCGAGCAGCATGGACCAGCCGTTCACCACCGTGCGCCAGCGCGGCGACTGGCTGGCGCTGCGGCCGACGCGCGCACGCGACAGCAAGGGACATCTCGCCCGCCAACTGCTGGCGGAACTTGCGGCAAAGCGCACACACGATTCGTTCGCGATGGTGCTGTTCAGCACCTATCCGATTCCGGTGCTCGGTTTCACGCACAAGCCCGACGTCGTCCAGGCCGCAATCGCGGCCAGCGGCAACGGCCGCGGTCTGTCCGAAACCGATCTGGGACAGGGACTGATCACGGCGCTGCAACTGTTCGCGCATCGCGCGTATGCCGGCTCGCGCGTGCTGCTGCTGGTGTCGGACGGCGGCGCCCATCTTGATCCCGATACGCAGAAACGCATCAGCTACCTGCTGCGGCGCTACCGTGTCACGCTCTACTGGATCTATCTGCGCTCGTACGGCAGCCCCGGCCTGATACCCGACCGGCAGATCGGCTCCGGTGACGCGGATACCGTGCCGGAACATTTTCTGAACCAGTTTTTCGC
>JBDZVW010000328.1:0-3475 GCA_040255885.1 Betaproteobacteria bacterium | reverse complement strand
ATCTACAACTTCGTCACCAAGCGCGGGCTGTGCAAGGGCGTCAATTCGAAAATTTCGTGGACCCAGGTGGAAACCGGCTCCGCGATCACGTGGAAGTATCCGAGCTGCGTGCTGCAGGGCGAGAATTCGATCGGCGAGTTCTACTCGGTGGCGCTGACCAATCACCTGCAGCAGGCCGATACCGGAACCAAGATGGTGCACATCGGGAAAAACACCCGCAGCACGATCATCAGCAAGGGCATCTCGGCGGGCCGTTCCAACAACAGCTACCGCGGCCTGGTGCGGATCACGCCGAAGGCCGACCACGCGCGCAACTATTCGCAGTGCGATTCGATGCTGATCGGCGACCAGTGCGGCGCGCATACGTTCCCGTACATCCAGGTGAACAACGACAGCGCGCGCGTCGAGCACGAAGCCACCACGTCGAAGATCGGCGAGGATCAACTGTTCTATTTTGCGAGCCGTGGCATCGACAGCGAGGAGGCGGTGTCGATGATCATCAACGGCTTCTGCAAGGAAGTGTTCAGACAACTGCCGATGGAGTTTGCGGTCGAGGCGACCAAGCTCCTCGGACTCAAACTGGAAGGAAGCGTGGGATGATCAATCAGGATGCGAAAATCCTGCTCGAAGTACGTGGTCTGACGGCCACGGTGGCGGGCGTCGAAATTCTGAAAGGCGTCGACCTGACGGTGCGCGCCGGCGAGGTGCACGCGATCATGGGTCCGAACGGCTCCGGCAAGAGCACGTTCGCGAAGACGATCGCCGGACATCCGGCGTATACCGTAACCGGCGGCGAAGTCACGTTCGACGGCAAAAACCTGTTCGATCTGTCGCCGGATGAGCGCGCGCGGGCCGGTGTGTTTCTCGGCTTCCAGTATCCGGTCGAGGTGCCGGGTGTGAGTAACAGCGCGTTCCTGCGCCTTGCCTACAATACGGTGCAGGCGGGACGTGGCGGCGAGGAACTCGATCCGCTGGAGTTCGACGATTTCGTGCGCGAGAAACTGAAGCTGCTCGACATGGATCCCGGCTTTCTCGACCGCAGCGTGAACGACGGTTTCTCGGGCGGCGAAAAGAAGCGCAACGAGATTCTGCAGATGGCGATCCTCGGGCCGAAGCTGGCGATTCTCGACGAGACCGACTCCGGGCTCGACATCGATGCGCTGCGCATCGTCGCCGGCGGTGTCAATCAGCTGATTGCGCCGGACAACGCGGTGGTGCTGGTGACGCACTATCAGCGGCTGCTGAACTACATCACGCCGGATTACGTGCACGTGATGGAGTCCGGCCGCATCATTCGCACCGGCCCCAAGGAACTGGCGCTGGAGCTCGAAAAGCGCGGCTACGACTGGCTCGCCGAAGAAGCGAAGGTGACTGCATGACGGCGCTGCGGCTGCGCAACGACGCGATGGCCTGGCTCGCGCCTGACGCGCACGAGACGCCGACGAGCCCGCTGGCATGGCTCAACCGGCTGCGCGCCGACGCGCTGGAGCGCGCGAACGAATTGACGGTACCGACGACGCGCGATGAGGAATGGCGCTTCACCGATCTGTCGCCATTGACGCGGCTGTCGTTCCAGCCGTCGCGCACTGCGCCGGCGCTGGCGGCGTCCGACGTGGCGCCGTTCGAGGTGCCGGAAGCCATGGTGCGCCTGGTGTTCGTCGACGGAATTTTTTCGCCGTCATTGTCGTCGGCCGGCACGCCGGGCGACGGCGTGGTCGTCACCTCTCTCGCGGCCGCACTGAAGACGCACGCTGCTGCAATCGAACCGCATTTCGGGCGCCACGCCGGATTTCAGGACAATGTGTTTACCGCGCTCAATACCGCGTTCATGCACGACGGCGCGGCGGTGATCGTCGCGCGCGGCCGGCAAGTGCCGGCGCCGGTGCATCTGCTGTTCATGTCGGCTCAGCCGGAAACGGCGTCGTATCCGCGCACGCTGGTGATCGCGGAAGAGGGGGCCGAAGCCGTCGTCATCGAGGACCACGTCAGCGTCGGCGACGGCGTCGGCTTCAGCAACGCGGTGACCGAAATCGCGGTCGCGGCCAATGCGCGGGTAAAACACGTCAAGCTGCAGCGCGACAACGTGCAGGCGTTCCATATTGCAAACTGCAGCGTGGCGCTGGAGCGGGATGCCGTTTTGAGCTCGTACGCGGTGACACTGGGCGGCCGCCTGTCGCGCTACAACCTGAACGTGGTGCAGCAGGGCGAAGGTGCGCAATGCGAGATCGACGGCCTGACCCTGATATCGGGGCGGCAGCTGGCCGACACCCATACGATGATCGATCATGCGGCGCCGCATGGCCGCAGCCGGCAGATCAACAAATGCATCATCGGCGGCGGCGCGCACGCGGTGTTCAACGGCAAGATCGTGGTGCGCCCCGGAGCGCAACTCGTCAATTCGGCACAGGAAAGCCGCAATCTGTTGCTGTCGGGCCGCGCGCGCATCGACACCAAGCCGCAGCTCGAGATCTTCGCCGATGACGTGAAGTGCGCGCATGGCGCGACGGTCGGGCAGCTGGAAGCCGAGCAGGTGTTCTACCTGGTGAGCCGTGGCCTGTCGGAGAACATGGCGTGCAACCTGCTGACCTACGCGTTCGGTGCGGAGATCATCAACCGCATCCCGGTGCCGTCACTGGTGGAGCGGCTGCAGAAGGCGGTTCTTGAACATACGCAGGTGGCATCATGAACGCACCGATCACACCGCTGTCGCGATCCGGCGCGTATCGGAGATCGGAGTTCGACGTGGAGCGTATCCGTGCCGACTTTCCGATCCTCCATAACGTGCGTATCGATGACAAGCCGCTGGTCTATCTCGACAACGCGGCCAGCAGCCAGATGCCGCAGCCGGTGATCGATCGTTTCGTACGCTACCAGACGCATGAGCATGCGAACATTCATCGTGCGGTGCACTATCTGTCCGAAACGGCGACCGCGGAATATGAAGCGGCGCGGCGCAAGGTTCAAGCTTTTCTCAATGCGAAGGAAGAACGCGAGATCGTCTTCACGCGCGGCACCACCGAAGCGATCAACCTGGTCGCACATGGCTGGGGGCGCAAGTTCCTGAAAGCGGGCGACGAGATCATCCTGACGACGCTCGAGCATCATTCGAACATCGTCCCATGGCAAATGGTGTGCGATGAAAAAGGGGCGACGATCCGTGTCGTGCCGATCAACGATGCCGGCGAGCTGCTGATCGACGACTACGAAAAGCTGTTCAATGACCGCACCCGCTTCGTCGGCGTCGCGCACGTGTCGAACGCGCTCGGTACCGTGAACCCGGTGCGCGAGATGATCGCGACCGCGCATCGTCACGGCGTGCCGGTGCTGGTCGACGGCGCGCAGGCGGCGCCGCATCTGGCAGTCGACGTGCAGGCGCTGGATTGCGATTTCTACGCGTTTTCGGGACACAAGACCTGCGGCCCGACCGGCAGCGGCGTGCTTTACGGCAAGGCCGCGCTGCTGGAGGCGATGCAGC
>JBDZVW010000036.1:0-13763 GCA_040255885.1 Betaproteobacteria bacterium | reverse complement strand
TGGTGCACGATCTGCCGCTGCAGATTGGTGAGATCGACCGCGTCATCGTCGCACAGCGTCAGGCGCCCGACGCCGGCCGACGCCAGGTAGAGCGCAACTGGAGAACCCAGGCCGCCGGCGCCGATGACGAGCGCGTGAGCCGCCAGCAGTTTCTGCTGACCCTCGACGCCGATTTCGGGCAGCAGAATGTGACGACTGTAGCGCAGCAGTTGGTCGTCGTTCATGATGCAGGAATCGGGAGCCAGCAACCGGAAATCAGGGTGAATAATGCGGCGCGCTGCGCGTGCCGGTCACTTTCCTGACCCCTGTTCGCTGACCTCTGATTGCCGTTCTATCGCTTCACCACGTGCATGCCCTTGAGCAGTGCGATCGCCTGATTGAGCTGGTAATCGTTCTTCGAGACGATCTGTCCCGGCTCGAGTTTGACGCCTTTCTTTTCCTGCGCAGTCGGCGGTGTCACCTTGAAGTTGGCGACGACGGGGTTCGCCTTCGCCGTTTGCTGCGGTTTCTCGTTGTTGATCACGATGTGATGTTCGAGATCGGCTTCATGCAGGCCGAGGCTCGCATCTTCCTTGGCCAGCGCAGTCGCTTCCTTGACTTCGATATCGGGCGTGATGCCCTTGGCCTGGATCGAACGGCCGTCGGGTGTGTAATAAAGCGCGGTGGTGAGCTTGATTGCGGTGCCGTTGCCGAGCGGCAGGATGGTCTGCACCGAACCCTTGCCGAACGTCTGCGTGCCCATGATGACGGCACGCTTGTGATCCTGCAGCGCGCCGGAAACGATCTCGGACGCCGATGCCGTGCCGCCGTTCACCAGCACCACCATCGGCACGGTTTTGATCCCCGCCGGCAGGTGACGCTCATAATCCGCACTCAGGCTGCCCCGCAGATAATCCTTCGGATCGGCGGTCAGGCGCATCTCGGCGTCCGGCGTGCGGCCCTTGGTATAGACGACCAGATCGTCATGCGGCAGAAACACCGACGACACTGCCACCGCACCGTTGAGCAGTCCGCCCGGGTCGTTGCGCAGATCGAGCACAATGCCTTTCAGCGGTCCGTGATTTTCCTTGTACAGGTGTTCGACGGCCCTGGTCAGCGCCTGCCCGGTGTGCTCCTGAAACTGGGTGATGCGGAAATAGCCGTAACCCGGCTCGAGCAGCGTTGATTTGACGCTCTTGATCTTGATGATGGCCCGCGTCAGCGTCACCACGATCGGCTTCGATTCACCCTTGCGGATGATGGTCAGCGTGATCTTGGTGTCGGGCTTGCCGCGCATGCGCTTGACGGCATCATTGAGCGTCATGCCCTTGACCGCGGTATCGTTGAGCTTGACGATCAGGTCTCCGGCCTTGATGCCGGCGCGCGCCGCCGGCGTGTCGTCGATCGGCGAGATGACCTTGACGAAACCGTCTTCCATGCCGACTTCTATGCCGAGCCCGCCGAACTGCCCCTGCGTGCCGACCTGCAGTTCGCGATAGGCGTCGGCGTCGAGATAAGCGGAATGCGGATCGAGGCCGCTGACCATGCCGTTGATCGCCGACGTGATCAGCTTCTTGTCGGGAACCGGCTCGACGTAGTCGTTCTTGATCACGCCGAACACCTGCGCGAATTCGCGCAGTTCATCGACCGGCAGCGGCGCCAGCGCATCCTTGTCGGCGATCGCCGAATAGTTCACGGTGATTGCAGCGCCGATCAGCACGCCGATGATGACCAGGCCGATTTGCCGAAATCTGTTACGCATTGCCAAACTCTCCTACCGAACGCTGTCCGTCCGGCCGTACTCCTGCGGTCGGGTCACAGGTTCTGAAAAACGTCGCATGAGGAATCCGTTCGTGTATCGAAAGAACACTGCCACTGCGTGCTGCATTCCGCGTTGTGCGCCCTGCCGCCGTGCTTACTTCAGGCTGATCCAGGTCAGCGGATCGAACGGCTTTCCCTTATAGCGCATCTCAAAGTATAAACCGGATTGCGGATTTCCGCCGGTATCCCCGACCGCGGCAATGGTGTCTCCCGCGTGCACGACATCGCCCACCTGCTTGTACAGCGTTTGGTTGTCACCATAAAGGCTCATGTAGCCGCCACCATGATCAAGGATCAGCAGATTGCCGAAGCCGCGCAGCCAGTCGGCGAACACGACGCGCCCCGCGGCGATCGCCCTGACCGGCTCGCCCGCCCGGGCGGCAATGAACAGGCCCTTCCAGGTCAGATCGCCTTCGCTCCTTGGGCTGCCGAAACGGTCCAGGAGTTCACCGCGAACGGGCAAATGTAACCTACCCTTCAATTGCTGAAAAGTGCTGTTGTCGAATGCGGGGGAGGGCAGCTTGTCGTTGTGTACGCCTGTTTTCGGAGCGCGACGGGGCGCCTGCGGCGCGGCTTTGGCGATGATGCGGTTGAGCCGTTCGACCAGTTTGGCGAGGCGTTCCTCGTTGTGCTTGAGCGTCGTCAGTTGCTGGCGCTGCGCCGCGATTTTTTTTGAAACGTTGGCGAGCACGGCGGCGCGCTTCTTTTTCTCGCGCTCCAGTGCGTGGGTTTCCGCAACCTGCTTTGCCTTGAGCGACGCGATTTCAGCGGCTTTTTTCGCGGCGGCACCGGTCAGTGCATGCAGCCGGTCGAGATTGCCGCGCAAGTCGCCGATCAGATCGGATTCGGCGCGTGACACATAGCCGAGATAATAGAGCGCACGCGCGATTTCGTTCGGGTCCCGTCCGTTCAGCAGAAGCTGCAGCGCGCCGGGATCGCCGTCGAGGTAGCGGGCGTAGAGCAGATCCGCCAGCTGCTGCTGCTGGTGATGTACTGCCTTTTCCGTTTTCGCCGATTGCGACTTCAATTTTGCCAGTTCATCGTTGGCGGCGCGGCTCTTGATGCCGAGTTCGTGGAGCTTGCGGCTGGCATCGGAAATCGCATGCTCGGAATCGCGCAACGCATCGGCGGCATGGCTCTTCGACGTTTCGGACTTGTCCAGATCCTGTTGCAGCGCTTCGATGCGGTCCTTCAGCGCCTGCAGATTCTTTTTGGCTTCCTGCGGCGTGGTGGCGGCGCGCGGCGCGGTTGGAAAGATTACCGCGGCGCTGAAAAACAGCGCAACGGCGGCGATGAGCAGGCGAACGCGCGGCACCGTCAGGCAAACGTGATCAGTGCCTTGCCGGTCATCTCTGCCGGTTGCGGCAGCCCCATCATCGCCAGCAGCGTCGGCGCGACATCCTGCAGCGCGCCGCCGCCGGCGAACTGCGCGCGCCTGCGTCCGACGTAGAGCAGCGGCACGCGGTTCAGCGTGTGGGCGGTGTGCGGCTGCCGGGTGTGCGGATCGCTCATCGTTTCGGCGTTGCCGTGATCGGCGGTGATCAGTATTTCGCCGCCGGCCTCGCGCATCGCCGCGGCGACCCGTCCCAGGCATTCATCGAGCGTTTCCACCGCGCGGATCGCGGCCGCCAGGTTGCCGGTATGGCCGACCATGTCGCTGTTGGCGTAGTTGCACACGATCGCGTCGTAACGCTGCGCGCGGATTGCCTCGACCAGTTTGTCGGTGACTTCGCCGGCGCTCATTTCGGGCTGCAGGTCGTAGGTCGCGACCTTGGGCGACGGCACCAGCACGCGATCCTCGCCGGCATAAGGCGTCTCGACACCGCCATTGAAAAAATAGGTGACGTGCGCGTATTTTTCGGTTTCGGCGATTCTGAGCTGGCGCAGGCCGAGTTCGGCGAGATATTCGCCGAAGCCGTTGGTCACCGTCTGTGGCGCGAAGGCCGCCGGCAGCCTGATGTCTTCACCGTAGCTCGTCAGCGTGCAGCAGCCGGCGAGCCGCGGCCAGGCTTCACGCCGGAATCCGCCGAAATCGGGATCGGTCAGCGCCGCCGTCAATTGCCGCGCGCGGTCGGCACGGAAATTCATGAACACCGCGACGTCGCCGTCAGCCATCCGCTGTGCGGTGCCGTTGCCGTTGACGATTGCGGTCGGCCGCACGAATTCGTCGGATTCGTCGCGCGCATAGGCGGCCCGCAGCGCGGCGGCCGCGTCATGCGCCTGGTACGGCGCCTCACCTTGAACAATCAGCCGGTACGCGGCTTCGGTGCGGTCCCAGCGCTGGTCGCGATCCATTGCGTAGTAGCGCCCGACGACGGAACTGATGCGTGCGATGCCCAGCGCCGCGCATTTGTCCTGCAGCGCTGCCAACGACGCGGCTGCGCTTTTCGGCGGCGTATCGCGGCCGTCGAGGAAGGCATGCACGCGAATGTCGCGCACGCCGCCGGCCGCCGCCAGTTCCAGCAATGCGTGAATGTGCGATTCGTGGCTGTGCACGCCGCCGGGCGACACCAGCCCCATCACGTGCAGCGCGCGGCCGGTATCCCGCGCGGCGTCGATTGCCGTGCACAGCGCCGGATTGGCCGCGAATTCACCGTCGGCGATCGCGCGCTCGATACGGGTGTAGTCCTGGTAGACGACGCGCCCGGCACCGATGTTCATGTGCCCGACTTCGGAATTTCCCATCTGCGCGTCCGGCAATCCGACCCATTTTTCGGAGGCGTCTATGGTCGTGTGCGGACAGGTGTTCCACAGAAAATTCCAGTGCGGCTTGCGTGCCTGGCAGATGGCATTGTCTTCGCATGCGTCGCGATGGCCGAAACCGTCGAGGATGATCAGCAAAACCCGCGTTACTGTCATGATTTCAGGGAAAATGTCTTGAGTCGCCAATTCAAATGTATAATTTTAATGTATTTTTATATGCGGATAGTCCATGAATACTGCGGCCGGCATCGAAATGACCGAAGTGCGCGATCTGCTGATCGAGAAGGAGGAGCATATCGATCTTGCGGCGCGCGCGCTCAAGGCAATGTCTCATCCGTTGCGGTTGAAGATTCTATGCCTGCTCGGCGAACGCGAGGTAAGCGTACAGGATATCGTCGATTGTGTGGGCACTTCGCAGAGCAATATTTCACAACACCTGGCGATTCTGCGGGAGAAAGGCGTGCTGCGTGCGCGCAAGGATGCGAACCGCGTCTATTACCGCATCGGCGATTCGCGCGTAATCAACCTGATCGGCATGATGCGCGAGGTTTTCTGCGGCCCGTTCGCGAAATAGTTGCACGGAGTGCTTTCCGCGGTCGGGGGACTTCCTTACAATCCGTCGAAATCGTTTTCTGGAGTCGAGCTTGGTAGATCCGGCATTTCTGTTGACGTTTCTGGAGAAGAATATTCTTCTGGTGGTGGTATGCGTGGCGAGCGGCGCGATGCTGATATGGCCGTCGCTGGGACGCTTTTTCACCGGCGGCGCGCCTGAAATCGGTGCCCATGAAGCGGTGCAGCTGATCAATCGGCGCGAAGCCGTGGTGCTCGACGTGCGCGACGAGGCCGAGTACACGACTGCGCATATTCCGAACGCGCGGCACATTCCCGACCGCGAGCTGAAAACGCGCCTGAAGGAACTCGACAAATTCAAGAACCGTCCCATCGTGGTAAGCTGCAAGGGCGGCCTGCGCGCCACCGGCACAGTGAGCCTGCTGCGCAAGAGCGGGTTCAAGGAGGTGTTCGCGCTGCGCGGTGGAGTCACGGCGTGGCAACAGGCGAGCATGCCGGTGGAGAAAGGTACTTGACCGGCATGGGCGATGCTGCCGAAACCGTACGGACGGTGGTGATGTACAGCACCGGCGTGTGTCCGTATTGCCAGATGGCGGAACGGCTGCTGCGGGCGCGCGGCGTGGCCGAAATTGCCAAGGTGCGGGTCGATCTCGAACCTGAAAGGCGCGCCGAAATGGTGCAGAAGACCGGACGCCGGACCGTGCCGCAAATCTACATCGGCGGCACGCACGTCGGTGGCTACGACGAACTCGCCGCCCTCGACCGTGCCGGCCGGCTGGAGCCGCTGCTGCACGGCACGGCGCAATGATCGGTGCTTCCCGCAACACAATCGCCGGCATGCCGTCCGATTTTTGATTGATTACTGACCCAGGAAAACGCATGAGCGAACAAACGCCGCCGCAACCCGCAATAACCATCGCCAAAATCTATCTCAAGGATTTGTCGCTGGAAATCCCGCATGCGCCGCAGATCTTTCTGGAGCGCGAAGCGCCGCAGGTCGACGTCAACATTCATAACGAAAACCGCAAGCTGGATCAGGAGAACCTGTACGAAACCGTGCTCACGGTGACACTCACCGCCAAAATCAAGGAAAAAACCGTTTTCCTGGTGGAAGCGGCGCAGGCCGGCGTGTTCGAATTGCGCAACGTCGCCGCCGATGACGTCGATCCGGTGCTCGGCATGTTCTGTCCGACGCAGCTCTTCCCGTATGTGCGCGAAGCGATTACCGGTATCGTCGCGCGTGCCGGCTTCCCGCCGGTGGTGCTCGACCCGGTCAATTTCGAGCCGATCTATCGCCAGCAGCAGGCGCAGCGCCAGCAAGAAGCTGCCGCGGCGCAGCCGACGACGCACTGATCCAATGGAGCGCGCCGCCTCGTATTGCGCCGCCTGGCTGTCGGGGCTGGTGCTGTGCCTCGCCGCTGCCACTCCGGTGTTTGCCGCCAATTATGTTTCGATCGGCCCGGCGGCGGCCGTGATGTACGACGCTCCGTCGGACCGCGCCAACAAGCTGTACGTGGCGAGCCATGGCTATCCGCTGGATGCGGTGGTAAAGCTCGAACACTGGACCAAGGTGCGCGACATGACCGGGCAGCTGGCATGGGTGAAGAACAGCGATCTCAGCGATCAGCATACCGTGGTCGTCAACGTCGCTGCCGCCGACGTGCGCAACGCCGCGCTCGATTCGGCGCAGGTCGTGTTCCAGGCGGCGCAGAACGTGGTGCTCGACGTCATCAACGACAACCCGCCGGCAGGGTGGCTTCACGTCAGCATTGCCGGCGGACAAAGCGGCTACATCAAGTCCGGCATGGTGTGGGGCGCGCAATGATCAGGATTCGGGATTCAGCGGTCAGGATCCAGTAAAAGAATGCGGCGCGTATGCGCCTTGAATTTTACTCCGAATTCGGAATTCTGATCTCCGAGTCCTGACTGATGAACGTTACTCTTCTCGGCGCTGGCGCATGGGGCACCGCGCTCGCGATGCTGCTTTCCGCGTCTCATCGCGTGACGCTGTGGACGCGCAATCCCGTCCATTGCGCGGCATTGGGCAGCGAGCGCGAAAACCGCCGCTATCTTTCCGGCTTCAAATTGCCTGATGCGATCATTGTCACCAGCGATCTGCTGGCGGCGCTCAATGATTGCGAGCTTGCCGTGATCGCGACCACGGTTGCCGGCTTGCGCCCGGTCGCGCGGGCCGTCGCGGCCGAACGCCAGATTCCGGTGGTGTGGCTGTGCAAGGGGTTTGAAACGGGAACCGGCAAGCTGCCACACGAAATCTGTGCCGAAGAATTGCCCGAAGAATGTCCGCGTGCGGTACTTTCCGGCCCCAGCTTCGCGCGGGAGGTGGCACAGGGTCTGCCTGCCGCGGTGACGCTTGCTTCCGACGATGCCGTATTCGCGAAGAACACGGCGCGTGCGCTGCACAGTCCATTTTTCCGGGTTTACTGCGGCACCGATGTCATCGGTGTTGAAGTCTGCGGTGCAGTCAAGAACGTGATGGCGATCGCCGCCGGCGTCGCCGACGAATTGCACCTCGGCCTGAATGCCCGCGCCGCGCTGATCACGCGCGGCCTGGCTGAAATCACGCGGCTCGGCACGCGGCTCGGCGGCCGTCCCGAAACCTTCATGGGACTGGCCGGCGCTGGTGACCTGATCCTGACCTGTACCGGCGACCTGTCACGCAACCGCACGGTCGGCAGAAGGCTGGCGCAAGGCGAAACACTCGACCAAATATTCGCGGCGCTGGGTCACGCTGCCGAAGGCGTCGCCACCGCGCGCGAAGTCGACGCGCTGGCGCGGCGGCTCGACATCGACATGCCGATCACGCGCGCGGTGTGCGATGTGCTATATGAGAACGTCGATGCACGGACCGCGGTGAGGGAATTGCTGGAGCGTGAGCCGAAGGCGGAGTGACTCCGATTAGTAGGTGACAGTCACCGTGACGGTGTCGCTGTAGTTTCCGGCACTCGGCGTCGTCTGCGGCGGTACCCGGCCATAAACTGCGAAGTTCTGTGTATTCCCCGTCCCCCTGCCATTCACGGTATCGGTACCGGGCGTATTGCCCCAGCGTACTGTGCGTCCGGCATTCTGATACAACTCGTAACTGATGTAGCCGCCCGACCCCTGCATGCGGCGGACGCTGCCATTGGCATGCTGACCGTTGTTCAATCCGATCCTGTAGTGGGTGCGGTTGATACATTGCACGCTGATGGTCGATTCTCCATCAACGTTGCTGTTCAGAAAACCGTTCACGTTGCCGAAGTCGAGGTTACTGGCGGTAATCTGGCATTGCCCGATCACCGCGCTGACCACCTGAAACCCAAAGGAGGTGTCGTGCCTGTTGCTGCACCTTCCAGGCGGGTCTTTGCCATCCTCATCGTTGATCGTGAATGAGGCATCGTCGCCCCCGTAGGGGTCGGTGTAACTGCCGGGTGATGCGGTTCTTTGTCCACCTGGAATCTCGCCATACAGGGTTGCCGAACCCGAAATGCTGCCATGTGCCGGAATGGTCATGTTGACCATCAGTGGTTGCGCCGAGCCGGGGCCGGACGTACTGCCCCAGATTATCGAATGGGCGGGATTCTGGTAGAGCTGATATTCAAGGTCGTCGCCCCGGCCGGCGGACATTTCGCGTTGTTCGTCATAATTATGATGGCCATGGTGATGATCGTAGTTACCGAGACTGAAGCACACGGTCGCCGAGTGTGTGCTACGGCTGCTGTTGCTGCAGGTGTAGTTCAGTGTCGTCGTGGCGTAGGTTGCTCCGAAGAGCGGGTTGACCGTACCGAAATTGAGATCAGGCATGCTGGCGGTGCAGGTGATGTCCGCATGTGCGATTCGTGGCGCCAGCAATCCCCCTGCCGCAAGAAACAATAGCAGCAACAGCAGATTCACGGCGCACGAACGGTTCATCGGGACCACCCTTTCAAAGTGGACCGCAGCGCGAATTCAAATGTCGTCATGATCGATGGCATGGTCGGTCGCGAATCCGTCAGTAGGCTACCGTCACCGTCACGGTGTCGCTGTAGTTGCCGGCGGGCGGCGAAGGTGACTGCGCCGGCACGCGGCCGTAAACGGCGAGATTCTGCATGTTGCCGGTACCGACGCCATTCACGGTATTGGTGCCGTTGGCTGTGTCATTGCCCCAGTACTGAGTGCGGGCGGTGTCCCGATACAGCTCGTAGCCGATGTAATTATTGCTCGCGATATTCTTCATTTGCCGCTGCAGAGCCGCGGCATTGCTGCCATTGTCGAGTCCGACCTTGTACGCGATACCGGGTGGACAATTCACGTTTATCGCTGAAGTCCCGTCGCGGCTGCTTGTCAGAAAACCGGTGACGCTGCCGAAATCCAGATCACTGGCGGTGACGGTGCAGGCAGCCTGGACATTGGCAACGGCATTGAAACTGAAGCCGGCATCCTGCTGGCCGCACGTCTGGCTGCCGTTATTGGCATGCGACAAAAAGGTGTCGAAACTGGTAAATTGACCGTGATAATTGCCGGGGACGGCGCTGGCCTGGTTGCCCGGTACTCGACCGTAGATCGGATAGCTCGCATTGGCCCTGCCGTTGACCCAGCCTTTAGGTCCGTTGCCCGAGGCCGGTATTGGAAGCTGCACGATCAGGGGCTGGCTGTTGAGATTGATCGAGCCCCACACCTGGGTGCGCGCACTGTCCTTGTAAAGCTCGAATTGCAGGTTGTGGCCCGCTCCATCGGTCATGAACCGGGTTTGCGGCTGGCCGCCTCCCCATCCGGACATGCTGTTGCCGATGTTCACGCATACTGTTGCAACCACGGGTGTCTGGTCGTAGTTGATGCAGGAGAAATCGATGGTTCCCGTAGCCGTGTCGCCGGCCTGGGCGTCGACGACTCCGAAATTGATCGTGGTGCCGTTGCCCTGACATACGACACTGGCGTAAGCCGCCGTTCCTTCCGCGAGCAACATTCCCGCAAATAACAGCAGGCAAAGACGATACGCAAGCGACATGATTGACCGTCTCATTGTGCGCGGCAGGTGAGCGGCCCGATCTCCGGAATGCTGTCGCCCTGCTTGTGATAATCGAAGCTGACGTGACACGTGCCGGTCGGAGTCTCGACGTCCAGCGTATTGTGCGTCTGCAGCGTATCGAGATAGACCGCGCCGTCGAAGCCGACGATGGCGTTGCCGTCCGGCTGACCGGTGATGCGCACCCGACTGCCGACCGGCACCGGTTTGCCTGACGCGTTCACCAGCACGACCGATGCGGCACGCACCGGGGTAATTCCGAATTGCACCAGCGTGCCGGCGCGGTCGGATGGTGTCGCAATGGTCTTGACATGGTCGATGCGCATGTCGGCCGGCAACTGCATCGGATCGATCGCGATCTGATTGCGCTGCCATGCATTCAACGGTGTTACCAGCAGCATGCCGTCGGAATCGGTGTGGCCGATGACGCGGTTTTCGAGCTTGACCGGCACGTTCGCGACGCCGTCAGTGGAGACTACCGCGAACGCGTCGTCGACGCGCCGCGCGGCGAACACGTGTCCGCCCATCAGCACCAGCGCGCCGGCAGCGTCCGCGTAGGCGTAACTGCCGTCTCCCCAGGAATTGATCCCGGCGGTGAAATCGTTGTATTGGGTACGGTAGCTGCCTTCCGCCAGGCCGCCGCTCATACCGTCGCCGTGCTGAGCCTGCACGCGCCAGCCGAAGCTGTTGTTGTCGGACACCGGGTGCGTAGCGCCGAGCGTGAAGGTGGTGTCGTCGCCGTTGCGCTGCGCGGATGAACTGAGCGTGAAGTTGCCGTTCATGTAAATGCTGATGCCGAAAAACAGGCTGCGGTCGCTGTGATCGTTCAGGTTCTGGTTGACGCTGAAATTGACCGACACGTTTCTGCCGAATGAGCGTGACCAGTAGGCACTGGCATAGCGTGATGCCTCCTCGCCGGCGTAGCGCAGCCGCAGGTAGCTCAGGCTGAAACTGCCGGCGCGCGCGGTGCTGACACCGACCAATGCCCGCTCGGTGACGCTGGGCGGTGGTGCGCCGTATGCCGACGCGATATCGCGGTAATCGCCGTAGGTACGCAGACTGTTGAGGCTGATGTTGAACAGATCGTTGCGCCAGTCGTAGCCGAGGCCGAACTGCGAACCGCTGCTGCCGGATCCGTTACTGTGCGACGCGGAACCGCTGAATACTCCGGCACGGCCGACCAGCCATGCCCATCCTGCTCCTGCGTCAACCACGCCGGCGCCGGCCTCGGCGTGACTTTCGACGGTGAGGTTGTCGCTGACGCCGTAGCGCACCGTACCGCTGGCGACCGGATCGTGTCCGTAATCGAATGAGCTGAGTCCATAATTTTCGCGCACCACGCCGATTTCGGCTGAACCGTCCAGCAGGCCCTTTTTCAGCAATTGCGCCGTGGTGTAGAACGGAAACGCGAGGGTCGTGGTACGGCCGAAGGCGTCGGTCAGCACGACCTGCGCATTGCCGCTGCCGCTGATGATCGGCGCGGTGTTGAGCTGAAATGGGCCGGGTGCCACCTTGCCGCTGT
The DNA here is from genome assembly GCA_040255885.1 of Betaproteobacteria bacterium. Taxonomy (GTDB): domain Bacteria; phylum Pseudomonadota; class Gammaproteobacteria; order Burkholderiales; family JBDZVW01; genus JBDZVW01. Next base: position 2,166 of record JBDZVW010000036.1, on the reverse strand, counting down.
ACTGCTTGATCCCGTTTACATAGAGATCGACTTCCGACGGTACCGTTGCCTGGCCGAAGAATGCCGGGACCGGGGTGGTGACCCTGTACGGCTGCAACGCGAAGTTGCGCGCCACCTGCACGCCCGCGATGCGGGTGGCGCGCGTCCAGCTCAATGAACTGGTCAATGTGTCGCCGACGGTGAGACTCAGCATGGAGCCGGGCCAGGAATGCCGGTAGCTGGTGTCCAGACGCACCGACTGGCCTTGCCATCCCGCATCCGATGTGCGGTAGCCCTGCGTCAGCATGGTGTTGCTCAATACACCGGCGCTGCCGAATGCGCGCAGTTCGGTGTAGGCATTCAGACCACCGTTGCCATGCTCGTCCTGCGTGCCGTAAACATCGTAGTTCAGCAGCAAGCCGGGCGAGGTCGTGGCTTGAGGCACGCTATTTTTTGACGTGTTGAGCACGGTCGTCTTGTAATTGAGCAACTTGAGCGGCGCGCTGATGCTGACCTTCTGGCTGGCGGCATCGTAATCAACCACGACGCCGGGCAGACTGTCGATCTGTACCGGGTCCGGCGTACCGGCCGGCAGCACGAAGCCGAGGTCGCGCAGCGTCGCGGCACTGGCCCAGAGTTTCCCGTTGCGCTGACTGAAATGTGCCAGCTTGCTGGTTGGCTGCTGGTTCAGAACGACTTCGAGATAAAGGTCCATTCCGATGCCGGCTGCCGCAATGGTATCGCCGTTCGCTGCGAGCATCGTCGTGTTGGCTGCGGCGGCTCCCATCGCGATACCCGACAGCAGGACGCTAACGAGAAGCCGCGTCCAGCGAAAGCGGCTGCGTGACGGTTTCACCGTTGATCCTTGCATTCAGGGTGCCGCCACCTGTAAAGACCTGCGCCGGCGCTTTCAACGTCCACTGCATCCGTGCACCGGGCAGTACGTAACCGAGCAGGCCGGCGCTGATCTGCGTCTTTTTGCCGGCACGATCGGTGAAACTGAGCTGGCTCAACTGGGCGTGGCCGGTGCCGTTGTTTGAAACGGTCAGTGCGGCATGGCCGTTTTCCTGCTGCAGCGACCAGGTGAGGTGCGGTGTTACCGCTACTTTGCCGATAGGTGCGACGAACACCGGCACCGAATAGCGCAGCACGAATTGCAACCCCTGACCTTTTGCGGTGTCTATCGGCAGTTCGTCCACTAACACCCGATAGGCGTCTTCCGTCGCGGTGCTGCCGCTTGGTGGTGCGCCGACCCGGATTACCCGCACCAGCTGGCGCTTGCCGGTCGCCAGTTCGACCATCGGCGGACTGATTACCAGCCCGCGCGATGGCGTCAACTGATCCTTGCCGTCGGCCTGCGTCCAGCGGAACACACGCACCTGCGCGTGCAGCGTGGAATCGCCGGTGTTGCTGAGCCACAAACCTTCCGCAGTCTGGTTGGCCGGCACATTCAGGGAAATTGGCGCTACCTGCAGTCCTGCAGCACTAACCGCGCCGTAGGCTGCCAACAACATGATTGCCAGCAGGCAGCGCCCGAGGCGGGCGCTCATTAATACGATCCGTTTTAATAGGTAACGGTTACCGTTACCGTGTCCGAGTAAGTGCCCGCCGGGGCTGTACTGATCGACGCGACCTTGGCATAAACCGGAATGGTGTGAGCAGTCCCATCACCTGTTCCGTGCAGCGTGTTGGAGCCGATGGTGTTTCCCCACTTGGTAGTGCTTGCCCCCGAATCCTGCCACAGCGTATAGGCTATGCTGTTGCTGCCGGACGTCATGGTTCCACTGCCGGTCGAATCGCCGCCGCTAGGCAGCAACCCGATATCGTAAGCGGCGCCTTTCGTGCAGGTGAGCGAGAGCGACGTGCTTCCTACTGGAACGGTGTCAGACGAGAGATGGGTACCGAAGTCGATATCGGCCGGAGCCGTGGAAATGTCACATGTGTTTTGGATAGTGATGTTTACTTTGAACGTAGTGGAAACCGGAGAGGCCGCCTTCGCCGGCCCCGCAAGCAATGCCGCCATCGCAAACCCGGTTGCAGCCGCCAGCACTTTTACTTGATGCTTTTTGAGCGTATTCAGTTTCATTTTGAGTCCCCTTCCCCAATCTTGCTGTTGTCATTAAATAGTTGTTTCGGTTTCAGCCATTTGTTCCGGCTTCGACGTGGTTTAAGCAATCGGTGTGCCAG
>JBDZVW010000327.1:0-3481 GCA_040255885.1 Betaproteobacteria bacterium | reverse complement strand
GCAGCGGCCCCAGCGCATGGTGCGGCGGCAGAAAAAAATAGTCGCCGAGCAGCAAACCCGCAACCAGCACGAAAAGCCCCGGCCCCAGTCCGCCGTACCACGCCGCCACCATCGCCGCCGGCACGAAAAAAATGAACGGCAGGCGATAGTCGAGATCGCCATAAAGCGTATGACGCAGCACGAATGCCGCCGCGACCGCCGCGCATGCCACCAGGTAACGGGCCGCGGCGCCGGGCTCGGACACGGCCGGTTCGCGATCGTCGGATGGCGCGACCGGCGGCGCTTCAGCCTTCTGCTCCGGGAACGTATGACCGATTCCCGTCCACGCGCGGTGTTCCGGATCCATCCGAAATCCTCCAGCGAAGAATCATCATACACCGGGAATGCAGGATTCAGGGATCAGGATTCGGAGTCCAGGGAAAGAGTGCAGGATTCAGGAATCCGGATTCGGAGCCCAGGGAATGATATGGCGCGCGCAGCGCGCCCATTATCCGGCTGAATCCTGACCTCTGAATCCTCAATCCCGCTCCACCACCGTCACCCGCGGCGCCAGCGCGCACAGCAATTCATAGCCGACCGTGCCGGCGGCGGCGGCCACTTCGTCCACCGGCAGACCCGCGCCCCACAGCGTCACCGGGGCGCCGATCCCGGCCTGCGGCAGTCCGGTCAGATCCACTGCCAGCATGTCCATCGACACCCGGCCGATCAGCCGGGTGCGCTGTCCGTCCACCAGCGCCGGCGTGCCGCTCGGCGCATGGCGTGGATAACCGTCGGCATAGCCGCAGGCAACGATGCCGGCGCGCGTCGGCGCCGCCGCCTCGAACGTTCCGCCATAGCCGATGCGCGCGCCGGCCGCCAGCATCTGCACCGCGATCACTTCCGACGTCAGCGTCATCGCCGGTCTGAGTCCGATATCGGCGGCGGTGACGTCGGCAAATGGCGTCGCGCCGTAGAGCATGATGCCCGGCCGCACCCATTCGTGATGCGTCTGCGGATAGCGCAGCAGCGCCGCCGAATTGGCAAGCGAGCGCGGCCGCCGGATGCCACCGGCGACGCGCTGCAGGCGTTCCAGTTGCCAGTCGACGCCGCGCGCATCATCGGCATCCGCGAAATGCGTCATCAGCGTGATGCCGCGCACCCGCGGATTGCGCTCCAGCGCCGCAAACGCGGCAGCGAAGTCCGCCTCCGCAAAACCGAGCCGGTTCATGCCGGTGTTGAGCTTCAGAAAAACGTCGATGCGCGCGTCGCGCGGCGCCGCCGCCAGCATGCGAATCTGCTCGGGCTGATGAATGACCGGCGTCAGGTGGTGGCGCGCGACCGGCGGCACTTCGTCCATTCCGAAAAACCCTTCGAGCAGCAGGATGCGCTGCTTGTACCCGGCCTCGCGCAGCCGGATCGCGGCCTCCAGCTCAAGCAGCGCGAATCCCTCTGCCGCATCGAATGCGCGCGCGGCGCGCATCAGGCCGTGGCCGTAGGCGTTGGCCTTGATCACCGCAAATATCGAGGAGCGCGGCGCGTGACTGCGCGCCACTGTCAGATTGTGGCGCAGCGCTGCGAGATCGATGGTGGCGGTGACGGGACGCGGCATGGAACCGCGATGGTACACGGTGAGCGGGCGGAACGTGAAGAGGCAGCGCGGCGACCGCCTGCCACGCGCGCCGCTTACCCCGGATTCAGCGCCTTCATTTTGGCAATCGCGAATTCGATGAACGTCGACAACAGCCGCGAACGGAATTTTTCCTTCAGATAAACCAGTGACAGCGTGCGGATCAGGCGCGGCTCGAGCGGGATCGCCTTCAGGATGCCGAGCGTGAGTTCCTTGGTGACGGTCGCGCGCGACACGATCGACACCCCGATCCCGGTCGCCACGACGCCCTTGATCGCCTCCGGGCTGCCGAGCTCCATCACGATGTTGATGTCCTCCGGCACGATGCCGGCGCGGCGGAAATACTGGTCGGCAAACTCGCGCGTGCCGGAGCCGCTTTCGCGGCTGACGTACGGCTCTGCAGCCACCTCCTGCGCGGTCACGCTGTGCACGCCGGCGAGCCGGTGCTGCGGAGAGCAGATCACCAGCAATTCATCGTCGCAGCACACCTGCGTATTGAGCACCGGCAGATGCGACGGCGACTCGATCAGCCCAACGTCCAGCGAATGGTCGGCGACGCGGCTTTCGACGGTTTCCGAATTGGCGACCGTCATCTGCGCCTGCACCTGCGGATGGCGTGCCTTGAATTCACCGAGCATCTGCGGCAGGATGAATTCGGCGATGGTGGTGCTGGCGCCCAGCAGCAGCGGTCCGCTAACCGCGCCGGTCAGCTCGCCGACCCGCACTTCCATTTCATCGGAGAGCCCGAGAATGCGTTCGGCGTAGCTCAGCACCAGCTCGCCGGCCGGCGTCAGCGTGATCCGCCCGTGGCGCCGGTCGAACAGGCGCGTATTGAAATGCTCTTCGAGCTGCTTGATCTGAAACGTCACCGCCGGCTGCGTCATGAACAGTTGTTCGGACGCACGGGTAAAACTGCGTTGCCGGGCCACGGTGTAGAACACCTGCAATCGCCGATCTGCCATGAAATCCTCTTCCAGTATGAATCACAGGCGTTCGCGGCGCACAGGCTGTTGTCGTTTGTCGCGCCGCCGGCGGTCCGGAACAATGCGGCACGCCGCCGGTCATCGTCCCGTTCCGACTGCAGCATACTACCGTGTATACCGGACGCATGGAATCCCGGGCAGCCACCGTCCGCTGGCCGGAATCATTTCCCGTCATTAAAGTACACTCGGTGTAGTTTCGCGCAGCCTCTGAATCTGGTATAAAACCTGCGCCTTGCGGCGATCATTCCATAACGATCATCCGTCGCCGTATGGCCGTTTCCTGGCAGGCTGTTGAAAAACGTCGCCAGCAAAAGCCGGGCGGCAGAAAAGCCCGGCGGCAACCGGGGTCCACGCCGCGGTCAACCGTAATCGGCAGTCGGTTTTTGATGCCGCACACGGAGCGCGGCAGTTTTTTCAGCAGTCTGCCACAACAACATCACCGATGAAATTCGGCTTTTACATCATCCTGGCCGCGCAGTTCTTCTCGTCGCTGGCCGACAACGCGCTGCTGGTTGCGGCCATCGCGCTGCTGGTCCAGGCCCAGTCGCCGGACTGGCTGACGCCGCTGCTGAAGCTGTTCTTCACCGTGTCGTACGTGGTGGTGGCGCCGTTCGTGGGCGCCTTCGCCGATGCACTGCCGAAGGGCCACGTGATGTTCATCGCCAACACCATCAAGATCGCCGGTTGCGTGATGATGCTGACCGGCGTCAATCCGCTGCTCGCGTACGGCATCGTGGGATTCGGCGCCGCCGCCTATTCGCCGGCCAAGTACGGCATCCTCACCGAATACCTGCCGCACCGCAAGCTGGTGATCGCGAACGGCTGGATGGAAGGACTGACGGTGCTTTCGATCATTCTCGGCACGGTGCTCGGCGGCATCCTGATCAGCAAC
>JBDZVW010000326.1:0-3482 GCA_040255885.1 Betaproteobacteria bacterium | reverse complement strand
GTCAGGCCCGACATGCGGCCCCACTTCACCTCGCCCGACGCGATGAACTGGTCGATCACGACCTGCGCGCCGTTGGCGAAATCGCCGTACTGCGCTTCCCAGATCACCAGCTCGTTGGGACCCGACGTCGAATAGCCGTACTCGTAGCCGAGCACCGCCTCTTCGGACAGCACCGAGTCGATGATCAGGAAATCGGGCTGGTCCGGCGCAATGTGCTGCAGCGGAACGTACGCGCCCTGGTCCCAGCGCTCGCGATTCTGGTCGTGCAGCACCGCGTGACGGTGGAAGAAGGTGCCGCGGCCGGTGTCCTGCCCGGAAATGCGGATCGCATGGCCGTCATTGAGCAGCGTCGCATAGGCAAGATTTTCCGCCATGCCCCAGTCGAGCGGCAGCTTGCCCTCGGCCATCAGCCGGCGGTCGGCCATGATCTTCTCGACGCGCGGATGCAGCTTGAAGTGCTCCGGCACCGTGGTGATCCTGCGCGCCAGCTCCTTCAGCTTTTCCAGCGGCACGCGGGTGTCGTCGTTCTCGTTCCACTTGGTGCCGATGAACGGCTTCCAGTCGACTTCGTACGGCGGCTTGTAATTCGACAGCACCGTCTTGTTGGTGTGGTAGCCGCCGTCCATCGCACTGCGGAAGGTTTTCGCCATTTCATCCGCATCTTCGGCGCTGACGACGCTCTCCGACGCCAGTCGTTCGGCGTAGAGCTTGCGCGTGGTCGGCAGCGCGTGGATCTTCTTGTACATCAGCGGCTGCGTCGCCATCGGCTCGTCCTGCTCGTTGTGGCCGAGCCGGCGGTAGCACACGAAGTCGATCACGACGTCGCGATGAAACTGCATGCGGTAGTCGAGCGCCAGTTCGGTGACCCAGCACACCGCCTCCGGGTCGTCGCCGTTGACGTGGAAGATCGGCGCGTCGAGCATCTTGAACACATCGCTGCAATACAGCGTCGAACGCGCGTCGCGCGCGTCGGACGTGGTGAAACCGATCTGATTGTTGATGATGATGTGCAGCGTGCCGCCGGTGCCGTAGCCGCGCACCTGCGCCAGGTTCAGCGTTTCCATCACCACGCCCTGCGCCGCCACCGACGCGTCGCCGTGGATCAGCACCGGCAGCACCTGATCGCCGGTGACGTCGCGGCGCCGGTGCTGGCGCGCCCGCACCGAACCTTCGACGACCGGATTGACGACCTCCAGATGCGACGGATTGAACGCCAGCGTCACGTGCATCGGACCGCCCGGCGTCATGATGTTGGACGAAAAGCCTTCGTGATACTTCACGTCGCCGGTGAGCGCCGCGGGATCCTGCTTGCCCTCGAATTCGGCAAACAGCTGCTTCGGCATCTTGCCCAGCGTGTTGACCAGCACGTTGAGGCGGCCGCGGTGCGCCATGCCGATCACCAGCTCCTGCACGCCGGCGCTGCCGGCGCGCTGCAGCAGGTTGTCGAGCATCGGGATCAGGGTTTCACCGCCTTCCAGCGAGAAGCGCGTCTGGCCGACGTACTTGGTCGCCAGGTATTTCTCCAGCCCCTCGGCCGCGGTCAGGCGCTCCAGGATGTGTTTCTTGTACTCGACATCGTAGCCTGGCGTCGCGCGCGGAATTTCGAGCCGTTCCTGGATCCAGCGCTTTTGCGGCACGTCCGAAATGAACATGTACTCGGCGCCGATGGTCTCCGTGTACGTCTCGCGCAGCAGTTGCAGGATGTCGCGCAGCCGCGCGTCGTCGTAGCCGTAGAGCGAGCCGGTATTGAACACGGCGTCCATGTCGGCGTCGCCCAGCCCGTAGTGGGCCGGGTCAAGCTCGGCGATCTGCGGCTTTTCGTGGCGCTTGATCGGATCGACGTCGGCAATGCGGAAACCCTGATAGCGATAGGCCGAAATCAGCTGCAGCACACGGATCTGCTTCTGGATGAACCCGCTCTGCTCCACCGGCAGCGCCGCACCGTCACCGCGGCGGCTGCGTGCGAGGTCGGCGAAGCGCTGCTGGATTTCCAGGTGCGACACGTCGCGCGGACCGTCGTCGAGGCGCTGCAGATCGTCGAAATAGCTGCGCCAGCGCGCATCCACCGACTCCGGATCCTTCAGATACGCGTCGTACAGCGCCTCGATGAACGGCGCATTGGAACCGAACAGATACGAATCAGCGAGCAGTTCCTTGAACATGGCAAATTCCCTATTTGCGTTGCTTCATCGGCACGAAGTCGCGTTTCGCGACGCCGTTGTAAAGCTGCCGCGGGCGCCCGATCTTCTGATCGGGATCGGCGACCATCTCGTTCCACTGCGCGATCCAGCCGACGGTGCGTGCCATCGCGAAGATCGCGGTGAACATGCTGGTCGGAATATTGAGCGCCTTGTAGACGATGCCGGAATAGAAATCGACGTTCGGATAGAGCTTGCGCTCGACGAAATAATCGTCTTCGAGCGCGATTTTTTCGAGCGCCACCGCGAGCTTGAACAGCTTGTTGTCCCGGAGCCCGAGTTCGTCGAGCACTTCGTGGCAGGTTTTCTGGATCAGCTTCGCGCGCGGGTCGTAATGCTTGTAGACGCGGTGGCCGAAGCCGAACAGCTTGAACGGATCGTTCTTGTCCTTGGCGCGCTCGATGAACTTGCCGATGTTGGACACGTCGCCGATCTCGCCCAGCATGTTGAGCACCGCTTCGTTGGCGCCGCCGTGCGCCGGCCCCCACAGGCTGGCGATGCCGGCGGCGATGCAGGCGAACGGATTGGCGCCTGAGGAGCCGGCCAGGCGCACGGTCGAAGTCGACGCGTTCTGCTCATGGTCGGCATGCAGGATCAGGATGCGGTCGAGCGCGCGCACCAGCACCGGATTCGGCTTGTATTCCTCACACGGCACGCCGAACATCATGTGCAGGAAATTCGCGGCATACGACAGCTCGTTCTTCGGATACATGAACGGCTGGCCGCTGTTGTACTTGTAGCACATCGCGGTGATCGTCGGCAGCTTCGCGATCAGCCGGAACGCCGACACCTCGCGATGACGCGGATTGTTGATGTCGAGCGAGTCATGGTAGAACGCCGACATCGCGCCCAGCACGCCGCACAGCACCGCCATCGGATGCGCGTCGCGGCGGAAGCCCTGATAGAGGCGCGCCAGCTGTTCGTGCACCATCGTGTGGTGGGTCACGGTATCATCAAAGGCTTCCTTTTCCGCCGCCGTCGGCAACTCGCCGTTCAGAATCAGATAGCACACTTCGAGAAAATCACAGTGCTCGGCCAGCGCCTCGATCGGGTAGCCACGGTAGCGCAGAATGCCGGCGTCACCGTCGATATAGGTGATCGTCGACTGACAACTCGCGGTCGACTGGAAGCCGGGGTCGTAGGTGAACTTCCCGGTCTTCTGATAAAGACTGCGGATATCTACCACATCAGGGCCGATGGTTCCGGAAAGCATCGGAAACTCAACGGCAGGGCTTCCGTCGCTGAAAGAAAGGGTGGCCAGTTTCTCGCTCATGACATCTCCAC
>JBDZVW010000325.1:0-3487 GCA_040255885.1 Betaproteobacteria bacterium | reverse complement strand
CCCCGCCGGCTCGCAGCTCTCGCGCTCGGACGGTGCGCTGTTCGAGGCCGACGCGGATGCGACGATCGACGCCGGCGTCGCCGATGCGACGGCCACCGCGGTCGACGGTGGCGCCGCCGCCAACACCGACGCAGACACCGCGCTAACGCTGACTTCGCCAATCGCGGGCGCAGCGGCAACGGCCACCGTGCAGGCGAATGGCATCGCCGGCGGCGCGGACATCGAATCCGACGATGAAATGCGCGCGCGCCTGCTTGCGCGCATCCAGCAACCACCGCAGGGCGGCGCGAAATCCGATTACGTTGCCTGGGCGCTCGCCGTGCCCGGTGTGACGCGCGCATGGGTCTATCCGGCCGAGCTGGGCCTCGGCACCGTCACCGTGCGCTTCGTCACCGACGACGATCCGGACGGCATGATCCCGTCGGCACAAGCAGTCACCGACGTGCAGGACGCGATCGACGCGGTGCGACCGGTGACCGCCGACGTAACGGTAGTTGCGCCTGTCGCCGACGCGCTCGACTTCACAATCTCGTCGCTGTCGCCGAACACGCAAGCGGTGAAGGATGCGGTCGAGGCGTCGCTCAAGGATCTGCTGCGGCGCGAAGCCGAGCCCGGCGGCACCATCCTCATCTCGCACATCCGCGAGGCGATTTCGCTTGCCACCGACGAAAACGATCACGTGCTGGTGTCGCCGACCGAGGATGTGACGCATGAGACCGGCCAGATCGCGACCTTCGGAGCCATCACGTGGCAGTAATGAACGCCGACGCCTACCTGTCGCAGCTCCAGGCGCTACTGCCGACCGGCATGGCATGGCCGCGCGAACCGGACGCGGTGCTCACGCAGCTGCTCGGCGCACTGGCCGAGGAATTCGCGCGCGTCGACGGCCGCGGGCAGACGCTACGCGACGAAGCCGATCCGAATGCAACGCTCGAGCTGCTGCCCGACTGGGAGCGCGTTACCGGATTGCCGGATCCGTGCGTCGGCGAGGAACAGACGCTGCAGGCACGGCGCAACGCGCTGCTCGGGCGGCTCGCAGGGCTCGGCGGTCAGTCGCGGCAGTACTTCATCGATCTTGCGGCCGCGCTTGGCTATACCGTGGGCATCACGGAGTTCCGGCCGTTTCAGGTCGGCGATGCGGTTGGCGACGCCGTATTCGGCGACGGCTGGCGCTTCGTTTGGCGGGTCGACGCGCCGACGTCGACCGTCACCGATTTCCGAGTAGATCAAAGCTCCGCAGGGGAAGCGCTGCGCGAGTGGGGCAACGATCGGCTCGAATGCGTGCTATCGCGCGAGCGGCCTGCACAAACGAAACTCTTGTTCGGATACGGAGGCTGATGAATGTTCAGAATCGATCATAGTACCGCCGCGGAAGCGCTCCCGGCACCGGGTGAAGCCGGCACTCCAGGCTATTTCACGCCTGGCGATACCGGCGGCGGCGTGGCAGCGACGGTTGTGACAGCGGACTTCATGAATTCAGTGCAGGAAGAGCTGATCGCGATTTTGGCCGCAGCCAGCGTAAATGCTGACAAGACCAAGCGCAACCAAGTCGTTACGTCACTCAAGACCCTGTTCGGCGGGAATGCTGCGTTCATCAACACACCGGGCAATTTTGCGGCGGCCGCATCGAACGCCGGCATCATTCTTATCGATGCGACCGACGGCGACATTACATTTACGTTGCCTGCTGCCAGTGCCGCCAATGGAGCACCGCTTGTATTCAGGATTGTGCGCGTCGACTCCAGCGCCAATGCTTGCACGATCGCAGCAGCGGCAGCTAACACGATCGATGATGCGCTGACTACCGTCACCCTGACCCGAATGGGCGAACCTCGCCTGCTTGTGTCCAACGGTGGGGTCCATTGGTATTCCGTCGCGCGTCGCATCGTTCGGGGCGTGCTCTTGAATGGGGTTCCGGCGACGTCGATCCCCAATTCCACCCAGACCAACATATCTTGGAGCGGTGTTGTGTATGACACGGACGGGATATGGTCGGCGGCTAACCCGACGCGGTTAACACCGCCTGCATGGGCGCGGAAAATCAGAATCACCGCGGCCGTTACGTTTGTGGCGAACGGAACGGGCACGCGGCAAATCCTGTCCCGCATAAATAATGGAGCGGGCTACGCGGGAGAAATGTCATCTTCCGGTCCCGCATCAGCTGGGTCGCAGGTAGTGATACTTTCAGGATCGACCGGCATCGTCGACGTAACACCGGGCGATTACCACGAAATTCGTGTGTTCCAAACCAGTGGCGCCGCGCTGTCGCTCGACACATCTAACAACGGCGTTAATTGGGCCTGCTTGGAGATCCTAGAATGATCAAAATCCCTGTCTCGGCAGATTATGATCTGCCATCCTTAATACGTGCGGTCGGCGGCGACCCGGCGGACTGCTGCTATTCGGATGGCGCGCTGCAGGTATCCGACAGCATCAACGCGGACGCACTGAAGGCCGCGATCGCTGCTGTCGATCCGTTGGACTCCCCTCGCGCGGCAAAGCGCGCCGAGCTCGACGCCGCCTGCACGGCCCAGATCTACACCGGCTTCACTTCCGATGCGCTCGGTGCTGCATATCACTATCCCGCGCAAGACAAGGATCAGCAGAACCTCACCGCATCGGTCGTTGAATCGACGCTGCCGAATCTGCCGGCGGACTGGACCACGCCATTCTGGTGCGCCGACGCGAACGGCGTATGGGCATTACGCCCGCATACGGTTGCGCAGATACAGCAGGCTGGCCGCGACGGCAAGGCTGTGATCGTCGCCGCGATAACGCAAAACGGCACGCTGCAAAAGCAAGTCGCGGCCGCCGACACGATCGAGGCGATCCAGGCCATCGTCTGGCCAGGTGCATCGCAATGATCTGGCTGTTGTGGGTCGTGCTCCTGCTGTTGAGCTGGCTGGTCGACCTCGTCGGCCTGTTCATTGTGCCGATCGCGCTCTACCAGGCCGGCGACGACGCAACGCATTTGCCGGGCTGGGCGTGGCCGTGGGACAACGTGCATGATGGCATCAACGGCGACACCGCGCGGCGGCCGCGGATCATGTCGGTGACCGGCTTTCGTCGCGGCTTCTATCGCTGGGTCTGGTTGTGCCTGCGCAATCCCGGAAATGGCCTCGGCTATTGGCTCGGATTCGTGCAGGCGGCCGACGTGCGATATGCATTCGCCGGCGACGAGGCGACATCCGATCAGGGCCATCCGGGTTATCTCGCGGTCGACGCCTACGTCGGCGCGCAGCACGCGGCATGCTGCCGCTATTACGTGTACCGGTATCCGTGGTGGCCGAGCAAATGTCTGCGGATTTACATCGGCTGGAAAATTAACGGCATGCTGCATGACTGCTCGGCCGCAGAGATCGTCGGCGTCGTCAATCCGTTCATGACCTTCGAGTTGAGGCCGGCGATGCAGCAAACGTAAAAGAAAGAGGAAGCGACCGGCACGTGCTGACACACGCGCCGGCCGCCGCAGCACACAGGTTGCGCC
>JBDZVW010000035.1:0-13793 GCA_040255885.1 Betaproteobacteria bacterium | reverse complement strand
TTGTTCGCCGATTCGGGGCCTGCCACGCCCTCGATCATGCCGGTGCCGAATTTCTCCGGGTGCTTCGAAAGTTTCTTCTCTACCGTATAAGCGGTGAAGGACGCGATGATCGAGTGCGTGCCCGGCAGCAACCCGAATACCGCGCCGAGCCCCGTGCCGCGCAGGATCGGCGCCCACGAGCGTTTGAGATCCTCTTTGGTGGGCATCAGGCCTTTCACCTCGCTGGTGAAGATCTCGCGCTTTTCCTTCAGCTCCAGATTGGTGATGATCTCGGCAATGCCGAACATGCCGAGTGCCACCCCGACGATGCTGATGCCGTCGGCGAGCTCCGGCAGCCCCATCGTGAAACGTTGCATCCCCGAGTCCACATCGGTTCCGACCGATCCAAACAGGATCCCGACCAGCACCATGCAAATGGCCTTGATGATCGAGCCATGCGCCAGCACCACCGCCATCACCAGACCCATCAGCATCAGCGAAAAATTCTCGGCCGCGCCGAACTTCAGTGCGACGGCCGCCAGCGGCGGTGCGAACAGCACGATCATCAGCGTGCCCACCGTGCCGGCGAAGAACGAGCCGATCGCCGCAATCGCCAGCGCCGGGCCCGCCCGTCCCTGGCGCGCCATCTGGTAGCCGTCCAGGCACGTCACCACCGCCGACGATTCTCCCGGCAGGTTGACCAGGATCGACGTCGTCGAGCCTCCATACTGTGCGCCGTAATAGATGCCGGCCAGCATGATCAGCGCGGAGGTGGGCCCGAGGTTGAACGTGATCGGCAGCAGCATCGCAATGGTGGCGAACGGGCCGAGGCCCGGCAGCACGCCGATCAGCGTGCCCAGCAGGCAGCCGATGAAGCAGTAGAGCAGGTTCATCGGCGTCAGCGCGACGCTGACGCCGAGAATCAGATTGTGAAACAGTCCCGGATCGCTCACAGCCGCGGCCCCAGATTCAGCGGCATGCCCAACCCGTAGTAGAAGATGCCGACCGCCATCGCCACCAGCACAACGGTGAGGATTGACACTTCCCGGAATCTGAACTCATGCCCGCCGGCCGCGCTCACGAATACCAGCGCGGCGATCGCCGGAATCAGCCCGATGATTTCCAGCAGATAACCGAACAGCACCAGCGCGCCCAGCACCAGGATCAGTGCCCGCAACCCGATGCGGGCGATGGGTTCACCTGCGACGAACGCCGAGCGTCCGATCAGCGCCAGCCCCAGAATTGTCAGCAGGCCGCCAACGAGGGTCGGAAAGTATGCCGGCCCCATGCGCAGCGCGCTACCCAGCGGGTAGTTGCGTGCCGTTGCCACGAACGCCACGCCGAGGCCCGCAAAAATCAGTCCTGACCAGAAGTCCTTCGGACTCCTGATGCGCGCTGTCATGTTGTTCCTCCTCTTGAATGCCGGAGCCGCCCGTCGCGAAGCATTTCCGGTGCCGCAGGCGGTTCTTCAAACGGTCGTGATGCGGCGCGCCAGGCAAGACTCGACTTCCGGCTGCCGCATGGATTGATCAAAGCGTCGTGCCGCTCGCCTGTTCCCAGTAGCGCACGATCTCGGTCTGGTCATGCGTGCCGCCGATCTGGCTGCATGCCGCGGCCCACAGTTCGGCTGTTTTCTCTCCCAGCGGTACCGCGGCGCCGACGCTTTTCGCGCTGTCCACGGCGATCGCCACGTCCTTCGCGATCAGCTGCATCGTCATGCCGGTGCCGTATTTGCGCGTCACCACGTGCGGGATGATCTTTTTCACGATCGGATGCTGGCGTCCGTTGCACATCGCGTCGATCGCCTCGGTCATGATCGCCGTGTCCAGGCCGAACTTGCGGCCGATCACCATCGCCTCCAGCGTGTTGATCAGTGCGCAGGCGTTGATGTAGTTGGTCATCGCCTTGAGTACGTGGCCGCTGCCGAGTTTGCCGCAGACATAAAGCTTGCGTCCCATCGCCTCGAACAGCGGCCGGCAGCGCTCGATCAGGGCCGCGTCGCCGCCGGCCATGATGTCGAGTGTCGCGTCCTTCGCGAATATCACGCCGCCCATGACCGGCGCATCGAGATAGCCGATGCCGTGCTGCGCCAGCTGATCCCCGGTCGCAATCGTGTCGGCCGGTGCGGAGGTGCCCATGTCGATCGCCACCACGCCCGGCGCGAGATGAGTTGCGAGCCCGTCTTCGAACAACACCCGCCGGACGGCATGGCCGTCCGGCAGCATGAAGATCACGGCATCGGCGCCTTGTCCGACCTCGGCCAGCGATGCCGCCGCCGCACCGCCGTGCGCGGCGACGAACGCATGCATCGCGTCGCGATCGGTGTCGTACACCACGACGCTGAACCCTCCTGCGGCAAGTCGCGCCGCCATCGGATTTCCCATGTGGCCGACACCGACGAAGCCGATCTTGCTGATTGCAGCGCTCATTTCACTGTGTCTCGCGGGGTGCCAAAGTTTCGGAAGGGGTGCATTTAGTCCTTTTTCTCAAAGCCTGGATCGTAGTATCCGCCGGTTGCCGTGCCGTCCACCGCCTTGCCGTGAATGCCGTGTGACAGGTCTTTTACGGTCAGAAACACAACGTCTTCATCTTGTGTGGCGACGGTTGAATGTGCGATGCCGGCGGGAAAATACAGCAGCGTGCCCGGTCCGCACAATTGTTCCGGCTGGTCGGCGATTCGCACTCGCAGCGTGCCTTGCAGGATGTAGTTCCATTGTTCGTTGGGGTGAGTGTGCGGTTTGGCACCGGTACCCCGTTCCTTTTGGATCAGACCGACCTGCATCCGTTCGCCTTCGATGACCGGACCGAAGGCGGTCGAATAGCCGATGCCCGCGTCCATGCCGGCGAGTTCGGAGAGCTTGAAGATGAAGGCACCGTTTCCTGCCTTGACGGCACCCTTGTTCTTGGTCGGTGCCAGCGGTTTGCTTTCCATGGTCATGTTTACCTTGTCGATAAATTGAATGGTGGGATGATCATTCGGAGGGGTTACCCGACTGCACTGCTGCCGCTATGACGCGTCGGTTTTGAGACCGGCTTTTTCGACGCCGCTGATGCAGCAGGCTTCATCCTCGTCACCGGTGCCGCCGCTCGCACCGGCTGCGCCGAGCGTGTTGCCTGCCGCATCCTTGATCAGCACGGCGCCGGTTTGCGGTAAAAATCTGCCCTTGGCCGTTGCGGCGAGCGTGACGAAGAAGTTCGGATTGTCCTTTGCGCGCTTGCCCAGCGCCCGGCTGGAGCAGCCCATTGCCGCCGCCCCCCAAGCTTTGCCGAGCGCAACGTCGAGGCGGAACATGCTGGCGTTGTCTTCGCGCTGCGCCGCAACGATGTTGCCGCTGGCGTCGAGCACGACAACCGCGAGCGGCTTGATTTTCGACTCGTGTGCGTGAGCCAGCGCACCGGCAATGATCTTGTTGGCTTGTTCAAGAGTGGGACTGGACATGTTTGGGCCTCGAGGTTTCCCCCGCTCGGGGGATGAATGCATCGTTGTCTGTCACCGGGTTGAGCGAACAACCCGGCAGTTTGAAAATCAGCTGGCGCCGATCAGAAATGGGCGCTCAAGTCTTTTACGAATGTTGCGTACTTGGTGCTTTCACTGTGCACGAAAGCGGAGTACGCCTGCGGTGTGTTGCCGCCCAGCTGAGCGCCCTGCTTTTCGAATGTTTCAACGACCTTGGGCTGTTTCAATGCATCGGCCGTCGCCCGATACAGCTTGTCCACAATTGCCTGCGGCGTGCCGGCCGGAACGAAAACGCCGAACCATGAGCTTATTTCATAACCCGCCAGGCCGGATTCGGAAAGGGTCGGCAGATCAGGCATGGCCTTCAGGTGATCGCCGGTGGTCAGCGCGAGCGCTCTCAGCTTGCCGCTCTTGATGAGCGGCAGCACCGAGTTGATCGGCGGAAACATGACCTGAATGTGGTCGCCAAGCAGGGCGCTGACCGACGGCCCCGCGCCCTTGAAACGCACCGGCACCATGTGGGTGCCGGTCATCTTGTTGAACAGCAGACCCGCCAGATCGCTCGGCGCACCTTTGCCGGAGGAGCCGAAGCTGAGCGAGCCGGGCGTGGCCTTGTCGAGGGCGATCAGCTCCTTGACCGACTTTGCATGCACGCCCGGATTGACGACCAGTACGTTCGGTACCAGCGCAACCAGCGTGACGGGCGTCAGATCCTTGAGCGGATCGTAGCTGAGATTCTTGTAGATGTGGGGGGCAATCACCATGCTGGTCGACTGCGCCATCAGCACCGTGTAGCCATCCGGTTTGGAATGAGCGACCTGGGCGGCCCCGATGGTGCCGGATGCGCCCGGCTTGTTCTCGATGACGACACTCTGGCCGAGTATTTTGGAGAGGTGATCGTTGATCAGGCGCGCGGCGAAATCGGTGCCGCCGCCAGGCGATGCGGGAACGATCATGCGAACCGGTCTTTGCGGATAATTATCCGCCGCCGCGGCGTTCCACCCCGCTATCGAAAACAGCCCCGTCACGGCCAGAATGAATAGTTTTTTCACTGTCGCCTCCGTCGTTATGGTGATTCTTCAGGCTCGACTGGCTTGCGAGCCTTTGCCTTGACATCGAGGGGCGGCGCTCCCGCCCGTCGGCCCCGATGGCTGTTCCGTAGGTTAGGGGCAGTTCCGGACGAAAACAAATGATTTACATCTATATCTTCTATAGACGAGCTTGTTCTGAAAGCAGAGCGGTCCCAGTCGAATGTCGAAGACCGGTACTGCTTGCGCGGTCGCATCGGTTGCCGACGTTTCGGATGAGGCCCCGGCAGACTCGCGGCAAGTCAATCGACGATTTTGTGCCAAGGCGGCCGGCCAGCCGGCCGCTACGTTATACTTCGTCAAGCAACAGGGGGAGGGAAGCGTCGCGTTATGGAATTCCGACATTTGCGCTATTTTTTGGCTGCCGCGCAATTGCAAAGCTTCAGTCAGGCATCCGACAAACTGCACATTACCCAGCCGACGCTTTCTCACCAGATCAAACAGCTTGAAGACGAAATCGGTGTCCAGTTGTTCGATCGGGTGGGGCGCACCGTCCGTTTGACCACCGCCGGCGAGCTGTTCCGGGGCTACGCCAAACGCGTGCTCAAGGAGGCCGATTCCGCGCTCGATGCGATACGCGAGCTTGGGGACCTCAAGCTCGGCAAGCTTACGATCGGTGTTCTGTCGTCGTTCAGTACGTATCTGCTGCCGCCCATTCTCGCGGAATTTACCAACACCTATCCCGGCATCAAAATCACGCTTTTTCGTTTGCGGACGGGCGAGATAAAAAAACTGCTGCAGGAAGGGGAGCTGGATTTCGGTATCGCGCACGCCGCCGCCGTGCCTGAACAGATTGTGGTCGATGAATTGATCGCCGAATCGATGGCACTTATCGTCGGCCGCAACCATCCCTTGTTCGGTCAATCCAGCATTGCGTTTTCCGAGGTGGGCAATCACGGTCTGATCTTACTGACGCCCGAATATAATTCCCGCCAGTTGCTGAATGCCGCGTTCGTGGCCGGCGGCATCACGCCGCACGTCGCGATGGAAATGAATGCGATCGAGCCCATTCTCGCCACGGTCCGCCAGACCCGGCTCAGTACCATCATTTCGGCATCGTTGGTCAAGGCGGTGCCGGGTTTGCACGGCATCGTGTTGAGGCCGTCCATTGCACACGCCGTTGCGTTGTATACGCGAAGAGGCAGCCATCTCTCGGCGGCAGCCGGAACGCTGGTGGAACTGATCCGGAAGCGCTTCCAGACGGCTGATGGAATATTTTGATGTTGTCCGTCGTTTATATAAAATTCCGTCGCCGACCGCGAGGTAACGCGTCCGGTCGCGGCAGCGGAGACCGTCGGTTTTTTTGACTCGGCTGCGAATGAAATATCGTTGTCGATATGGAGGTATCAATTTTGTAGCGGTTATCGTCCCTGTCATCCATAGGAGGAGAACACAATGAACAAAGGCGTTTTCTCGCTGGTGCGCTGGTTCGCCGGCGCGGCATTGCTGTGCATGGTTTGCGGCGCGTTCGCGCAGTCGTACCCGACAAAAACCGTCAAGATCATCGTCCCGTTCGGCACCGGCGGGCCGGCCGACATTTTTGCGCGCCTGATCGCGAGCCATATTTCGAAGCCGCTCGGACAGTCGGTGATTGTGGAAGACAAACCCGGCGCGGGTTCGCAAATCGGTTCGGAGGCGGTGGCCAAGGCGGCTCCCGACGGTTACACGCTGCTGCTGATATCGAACACGCATGCGATCAACGAGACGCTCTACAAGCATCTTCAATACAACATCCTGACCGACTTCGTGCCGATTTCGCAGTTGGCTGACATGCCGCTGGTGCTGGTGGTCAATCCGTCGATTCACGTCAAGACCGTGAAGGAGTTGATCGCGCTGGCCAAATCCGAACCTGGCAAGTTGAACTTTGCGTCGTCCGGCTCGGGAACGCCTTATCACCTTGCAATGGCACTGTTCAAGGCGATGGCCGGCATCAATGTCGTCCACGTCCCGTACAAGTCCAGTGGCCAGATGCGCACCGCGGTGCTGGCCGGACAGGTGCAGATGGAATTCGATGCACTGCTGACGGCGGAAGCACAGATCAAGTCGGGCAAGCTGATCGGGCTCGGCGTTTCCAGCCTCAAGCGCTCGCCCGTTGCGCCGAACCTGCCGACGATTGACGAGGCCGGCGTGCCGGGCTATGAATCCGATTTGTGGCTGGGGCTGGTGGCGCCGAAGGGAACGCCGCAACCGATCATCGACAAACTCAACGCCGCCGTCGTCAAGGTCCTGGCTGATCCCGACGTGAAGCAGCGTTATGCAAAACGCGGCGCCGAACCCAAGGGCAGCTCGCCGCAGGAATTCGCCAAATTCCTCAAGCAGCAGGTCGAGAAATGGGGGAAGGTGGTGAAGTTCTCCGGCGCGAAAGTGGGGTAGCGATATTCAAGCCGCCCGCAAGTTGTGTCTGTGTCACACCATACCTGCGGGCGGCTGTTTCCGGACTTGAAGCGTCAGGCTACCAGGCTGGAGCGCTTGGCTTCGCGTTGCCTTGGTAACTGCTGGATAATTGCCCACCCTCGTTCCATCTCGCTGAGCACTTTCAATTCAGTATCGGCAATGCGCGACAGCAGTTCTCCGGCCTTTGTCAGGTCCTCTTCGTAGCGCAATGTCCGGAACATCTGCGACGATTCTTCCATCAGCCTGGACGCCTCGCGCACCGGATCAGCGTTGAGATTGCGCTTTGCGAGTTCGATCGCAACGCGTTTCAGATACCCGGAAGCGCCGGCCCGTCCCAATACTCCATGGTTGGGAATCTGGCCCTGCGCAAACAGTTTTCTGGTTTCGCCGCCGGGCACACTGATATCCGTCAGCTTTCCGCTGAGCACGGCTTGCGCGCATACCGCCATGCCGGGCGCTCCGGTTTCCCAGTGCGGAATCATCCACTGATTGCCGAACATGGCATAGGGCTTCGGGTAATCACCGCTCAGTATCTTGAGATTGCGCCTGTAGCTGTCGCGGATCGACACGGCGATGTCCCAGTTGGCGTCGCGTCCCGGCTCGATCCACATCATCTGGTACGGGCCGTAACCATCGTGCAAGCTCCACTCCCCACCCCAGCCGTGATGATGAGGCCACTCCTGGTAGCGGTTGCCCTTCCGCTGTGCGGCACTTTCCCATGCCTTGCGGAAGACATCGATCGGGCATTCATATCGGGAATGGGGCAGGATGTCGTTCGGTTCATAGATCGTCACGGTTTTGGCGTCGAGATCGTATCCCGCGATGATAATGTGATGGCCGGACGCGTGCTTGGCGCCGGGTCGCTGTCCGCGCAAGGACAATGCGGGGGAGGTTGGATCTCCGTACGGCCGGATGTGGCTGTAATGTGTCGCCACCTGCACCGGTATGTCACGGTCGATCAATCCGCGCAACTTTTCAAAGGCTTCGTCCCAGCCGCCTTCCTGGTCTTCTTCCCAATGACTGTTGAACCCGAGTGCGCGCGGGGTGTATTCCCACAATTCGTGAAAAGGGCCTTTGCCGCCGTTGAACGCCGGGGCGCCCCATGCCGGGCACCACCGGAACGAAAAGCCGTCGCCGCTCGTTCCGTCGGCAAAGAGCACGTCAGACTCCCCAAAGTGCCGCAGCATGCCGAGCATGCCCGTTATGTAACAACGACCGGAGTTGACCTGTTCCGGATAACCCTTGGCGCCCAACCACACCATTGAGTAGTAGGCTTCCTTGTATTTCTCAATCTCGTGCTTTGACATGGCCGCACCTCTTTAACAAAAACTGGAAAAGATCGTCGCGTGATTCAAGGAACAGTCTATTTCAAAATCCGCACAAGGTCCACTTTGCGAGTAAATTTTTGACAATTTATTCCATTATTTGGATATACTTGCGCGGCCGGCAGATGTCCGGGGTTTTTTGTCCGAAAGCCCCGGAGGGATCAACGAAACACAAAATGCATCCATGATAAACATATGATTAATATTGGCAACGGAACGCGATCCAAGGGGCAGCCCAAATCTCGTGCAAACCTGAAGCAAACTGCGAGGACGGAATCGGCGCACAAGAATGGTAAATCAGTGCCGGTAAATGGAACTCAGACCGTGCGCCGGATCGCTGATATTTTCAGACTGATTGCCGCGCACCGCAGCAGCGGCCTGCGCTTCGTCGATATTGCAGAACGCTCGCACCTGGAACGGCCGACCGCGCACCGCATGCTCAAGGCACTGGTGGCTGAGGGGATGGTCTTTCGCGATGTCGCCACCAAGCGCTACTTTCTTGGGCCTTTGCTGCTGGAGCTTGGACAGGCTGCGTCCCGGCAATTCAATTTGCGCGAGCTGTGCACGCCGGCGCTGCGCCGCCTTGCTGAACTGACCGGCGATACTTCGTTCCTGTTTGTGCGCGATGGCAACGATGCGGTCTGCATCGAACGCATACAGGGCACTTATCCCATTCAGACGCCCTTTGTGCCGGTCGGCGGGCGTCATCCCCTAGGGGTAAGCGCCGGCGGGCTGGCGCTGCTCAGCGCGCTGCCGGACGACGAAATTCACGAAATTGTTGCGGCGAATGAATCGAGGCTGGCGCATTATGGTGCATTGACGGGCGAACAATTGGTGAAACTGGTAAAAGGCGCGCAACGGCGCAAATATTCGCTGATCGGGGAAAAAGCCGTCACCGGCGTTACCGCGGTCGGATTGCCGATCTGCAATCAGACCGACATTCCGATCGCCGCCTTCGCGGTGGCGGCAACCACTGGCCGGATGGACGCCAAGAGACAGAAAAAAATCGTGCCGATCCTGGGCCAGCAGGTCGAGGAAGCTTTGAAAATGCTTCAACAATGAGTCCGCGGCTGTCATTGATCGAGTTTGAGTAGGCGGGCCGCGTTTTTTTCAATGATCAGCCCGCGCTGTTCCTCGGTCAGCCGGCTGTTGTTCATGATCGACTCGACGGGGTGGTCGCATCCCATTGCAAAGCAATAGTCGCTTCCAAGCATTATCCGGTCGCAGCCCACCAGGTCGGCAACGTGGTTGACCACCCGCTCGGAATGGCCGATCGTGTCGTACATGAACCGCCGCAAATATTCGCTCGGCGGCCGCGGCAGGCGACTGCATTCGTCCCGTACGTGAAATCCCCTGTCGAGCCGACCGGCCAATATCGGCAGCGCACCGCCTGCGTGCGGCAGACAGACTTCAAGCCTGGGAAATGCGTCCAGCACTCCGCCGAAAATCAGGTGTGCTGCCGCGACGGCGGTTTCAAACGGATTGCCGAGAAGATTATCGAGGAAGTACGGCCCGAGACGCTGATTCCCGATCACCCTGACCGGGTGCAGAAACAGGGGCCAGCCCTGATCCTCGATGCGCTCGTAGACCGGAAACAGCCGGCGTTGTGAAAGCTCTCCGCCAATGATGTTCGTGCCGAAGTAAACACCGCGTATTCCGGGCAGCGCGCGAATCCGCTCCAATTCTTCCACTGCGAGACGCGGGTCCTGCAAGGGCAGCGTCGCCAGGCCGACAAAGCGCTCGGGATAAGCCTGGTGGGCGGCACTGACGGCATCGTTGAAGGCCGCGGCAAGCTTCCGCGAAAACGTCCCGTTTTCGAAATACACCATCGGCTGCGTCAACGAGAGTGCCTGGACTGCAACGCCCTGGCTGTCCATCGCCGCAAGCCGTTGCTCAAGGTCAATGAACGCCGACCCGATCGGGCCTGCCGGAATCTCGCCCGGCACGTTGATGACGGGGCCGCCAGGGTGCGTCGTTGAAAACGATATCCCGAACCGGGCGCCTTCCGTTGCCATTAATGCGAGGTAGGGCTCGGGATAGTAGTGAGCATGGATGTCGACGGCTCCATACGCATTCATCGTAACTGTCCTTTCAATGGTCCGTGGCAAGATGCCGTGCAACGTGTTTCGCCGGCGTGGTCAAAAGTCATGATACTGCATCTGTAATGTAAGTTTCATTATATGGATATACATCGTGATGGTTGACAGCGATTATTTTAATGGATTTAATGCGCCTGAAGAGCGTTGCCATGAATCAATAGTATTCCATTATATGGATATTCGTGACGCCCGCTGAGCCGGCGTCGATGTGACCACAGTCTTACCGGAGTTCGCCATGCCTACCGCAGAAAAGCTGTTGATGAACGAAGTCACTGAAAGCGATCAGCCGCAATACCGCCCTTATGGGTGGTTGCAATGGCCGCGCTTCCAATACATGTCGTACCAGTTCCGCAGGGCGCTCGGCGAAACGCAGGAGGGCGGCGGGGCGGTCAGCGAGTGTTTTCAGGCTGCAAGCAGGATGGTACCCGGAGACAAGGAAAGCTGGCACACGGAATGGTTCAAGGTGGCCGAGCGTAATCGGCGCCGGGGTGACGAGGCGGAGAAGGCCGGGCATCTTCAGACGGCGAGCAATTGCTGGCTGCGGGCCGCGAACTATTATCGCCATGCGGAATTCTGGCTGGACCCGAAGGATCCGCGCCGGCTTGCGACTTTCGACCTGTGCGAGCTCATGTCCAGGAAGTTTCTCGGCCAGCTCCAGCCGCCGGGTGAAGCGGTCGAAATTCCCTACGAAAACGGCGTGCCGCTCTACGCTTATTACGTGAGGTCGCCTGTGGGCGGGGACAAGCAGCCGGTCCTCATTTGCTGCGGCGGACTCGATTCATTCAAGGACGAACTGTGGTTCATGATGGGACGCGGTGCCGTGCAGCGCGGAATTTCGGTCCTGATGTTCGACGGGCCCGGCCAGGGCGCCACGCTGCGCCGGCATGGCGTGACCACCCGCTACGATTACGAAGTGCCTGTCGGAAAATGCATCGACTATCTGGAAACCCGCGGCGATGTCGATCTGAAGCGTATCGCGATGTCCGGTTCCAGCCTTGGCGGCTACTATGCAGCGCGTGCCGGATGCTACGAGCCGCGCCTGGCAGCCTGCATATCCCATGGCGGCAATGCCAGCGTCCACGAAAATTACCAGACGCGCGACGAGAATCACGGCATGGCGTATCAGATCAAGTGGGTCTACGGGGCGGCGACCATGGACGGGGTCAAGGAGAAGACGCGCCAGTTTCAAATAGGCGACGGCTTCCGGAACATGAAATGTCCGTACTTGATCGTGCACGGTGCTCATGACGTGACTGGCGTGGAGAAGGGAAAACGTGCCTATGAAAGCGCACGGAGCCAGGGCGTTGATGTGACACTGCGGCTGATCGACGCCGAAGAGACCGGGGCCGATCATTGTCAGCACGATAACCCGACGATCGGACAGGAAGTGGTGCTGGACTGGCTGGCGGATCAGTTCAATATCGATCAACGTCAACTGAAACTGGTGAAGTAAGCGGTATTGAGGACCGACTGGAAGAGGAGAAGCGAAATGAAACGTTTCAATTTGGCAAGATCCATCTGCGCCGTCATGGCTATTTCGGCGGTGGCACTGTTTACGTCGAATAGCGCAGTTGCACAGGACTGGAAGCCGGACGGCAACGTGGAGCTTATCGTTGGCGCCAGCCCGGGGGGGAGCTTCGACATTACGGCGCGCAGCATGCAACGCATCTTCCAGGATGCCAAGCTCGTCGACGCGACCGTATCGGTCGTAAACAAGCCCGGGGGCAATAATGCGCTGAGCTGGATCGAGCTGAACAAGCATGCCGGCAGCGGCGATTACCTGGCTTTGGCATTCCCCACCATCCTGACGAACAAGTTGCTGGGCCGCAGCCCGATCACGTTTACGGACGTGACGCCCATTGCGCTGTTGTTTAGTGACTATATCGCTTTTGGCGTCAAGGCCGGTTCTCCGTTGAAGACAGCGAAGGATATCGCTGCAGCGCTGCGCAAGGATCCCAAATCAGTTTCGTTCGGTGTGACCGCCGTTGGCACGGCACACCAGATTGCCGTCGCGTCACTGGCTGCTGCGGCCGGCGTTGATCCGAAGGATTTGAAGTTCGTGGTTTTCAAGGGCGCCGGAAATGCGACGACGGCGGTTCTGGGCGGCCACATCGACGTCGTGGTCACGTCACCCACGAGTCTGGCGAATTACCTCGAAGCCGGCACGATGGCTGTACCGCTGGTTACCTCGCCGCAGCGCCTGTCGGGAGTCATGTCGTCGGTGCCGACGCTCAAGGAGCAGGGCTACGATATAGTCGTGACCAATTGGCGCGGAATGGTGGGACCTAGGAAGATGAGTGAAGCCCAGCGAATTTACTGGGAAAAAACCTTTAAGGCGCTGTCGCAGAGCAGCGAATGGGAGAAACTGATGGAACGCTATGGCTGGAAAAACCACTATATGAACAGTCACGATTTCACGGTCTTCCTCGAGCAGGAGCGCGAAAAATATAAAGCGACGTTCAGCGCGCTGAAGCTGATGAAGTAACCTGCCGTTTTTACGGTTACATGCAGAGATCGGGCTACGTATCCGGAATGCCGCACGCGCTGTGCGCCTGCGGCATTCACCGGCAGGACCACCAGCAGCCGGCGCATCTGCGACTTGAACCGGCGAAATTACTCTGATGGAGCAGGGACTGGCTGACCATGGTTGATCGCATAATCTTCGTGTGTACTCTGATATTCGCGGCGTTGTATTTTTACGCGACTTCGCTGGTTCCATCGCCATCAACCGGTGATCCGGTCGGCCCCCGGGCTTTCCCGTACCTGCTGGGCATTTGTCTGGTGATTGCCGCGGTATTGCTCCTGTTGGAAATACGCCGGTCGCACAAGAGGGCAGAGCCGCCGCAGCCGACCGGTGACCGGCAACGCGATTGGCGGCATTTGGTTGCGATCGGTGGCGTAGCCATCTTGACGGGTGTTTATTTTTACCTTTTCGAGGTGCTGGGATACGTCCTGTCGACCGTCAGCTACCTGATCCTGCTGATGGCGTACTTCAATCGCGGAAGATGGCTCATGAATGTATTAACGTCCGTGCTGTTCGGCGTCGCGACGTATTGGCTGTTCCAATATGTGCTGGGCGTATCGCTGCCCAAGGGTTATCTGGGTTACTAGATGGACCGGCGTGTCGTCTATTAATCAGCCCCTTCGATCCGCATACGATCTCCGATAATGGATACGTTGCAATACATTTATCACGGCTTTTCGGTTTCCCTGCATCCGATCAACATCTGGTACACGCTGGTCGGCGTTTTTATGGGAACCGTGATCGGCGTCCTGCCAGGTCTCGGTCCTTCGGTCGGGATTGCGCTGCTCATTCCCGTCACCTTCGGAATGGATCCGATCTCCGCGCTCATCATGCTCGCCGGCATTTATTACGGCTCTCAGTATGGCGGTTCAACGGCATCCATACTCATCAATACGCCGGGCGAGTCTTCATCGGTGATGACTGCCA
>JBDZVW010000324.1:0-3494 GCA_040255885.1 Betaproteobacteria bacterium | reverse complement strand
AGGCCTGCACCTGCGCCATGAAGTCCATCGTTACCACGACAATGATCAGCAGACTGGTGCCGCCGAAATAGAATGGCACATTCTTCCATACGACCAGAAATTCCGGCAGCAGGCACACCAGCGTCACATACACCGCCCCCGCCAGCGTGAGCCGCATCATGATCTTTTCGATGTAGCGCGCGGTCTGTTCACCGGGCCGGATGCCGGGCACGAATGCGCCGCTCTTCTTCAGATTTTCGGCCGTTTCCTTCGGATTGAACACCAGCGCGGTGTAGAAGAAGCAGAAGAAAATGATCGCTCCGGCGTAGAGCAGCGTATAAATCGGCGAGCCCGGATGCAGCGTACCGGCAACCGTCTTCAGCCAGCCCATGTGCTCGCTGGTTCCGAACCAGCTTCCCAGCGTCGCCGGAAACAGGATGATCGACGACGCGAAAATCGGCGGGATCACGCCGGACATGTTCAGCTTCAGCGGCAGATGCGACGACTGTCCGCCGTAGACCTTGCGCCCGACCTGGCGCTTGGCGTAATTGACCAGGATCTTGCGCTGCCCGCGTTCGACGAAGCACACCACCGCGGTGACGATCACGACGACCGCGAAGATGAACAGCACGAACGGCACCGAGAACGCGCCGGTGCGCGCCAGTTCCAGCGTGCCGCCCACCGCGTGCGGCAGTCCGGCAACGATGCCGGCAAAAATGATCAGCGAGATGCCGTTGCCGATGCCGCGCTCGGTGATCTGCTCGCCCAGCCACATCAGGAACATGGTGCCGGTAACCAGCGTCACCATCGTCACCATCCGGAACATCATGCCCGGCTCCAGCACCAGCCCGCGCTGCGCCTCGAGCGCCACCGCAATGCCCAGGCCCTGGAATATCGCCAGCGCCAGCGTGCCGTAGCGCGTGTACTGCGTGATCTTGCGCCGCCCCAGCTCGCCTTCCTTCTTCAGCGCTTCCAGCGACGGCGACACCACCGTCATCAACTGCATGATGATCGACGACGAGATGTACGGCATGATGCCGAGCGCGAATACGGTGAAACGCGACAGCGCGCCGCCCGAGAACATGTTGAACATGCCGAGGATGCCGCCCTGCTGCGACTGGAACAGTTCCGCCAGCCGCACCGGATCGATGCCCGGCACCGGGATGTGCGCACCGATGCGATAGACGATCATCGCGCCCAGCAGAAACAGCAGGCGCTGTTTCAGATCGCCCATCTTGCCGGAAAACAGCGATGAAGGACCCAGTGCCAACGGATCAACCCTCGGTTTCGACGGCCCCGCCGGCGGCTTCGATCGCCGCGCGCGCGCCCTTGGTCGCCGGAATGCCTTTCAACTGCACCTTGCGGCTGATCTCACCTGACAGAATGACTTTCGCGCGCAATGCCAGCCGCGGCACGATGCCCGCTTCCTTGAGCACCGCCAAATCCACGCTGTCGACGCTCAGCCGCTGCAGGTCGGACAGACGCACTTCCGCAGTCGCGCCGGCGCTCGGCGACACGAAGCCGCGCTTCGGCAGGCGCCGCGCCAGCGGCATTTGTCCGCCCTCGAAGCCGACCTTGTGGAATCCGCCGGAGCGCGATTTCTGGCCCTTGTGACCGCGGCCGGCGGTCTTGCCGAGCCCGCTGCCGATGCCGCGTCCGACGCGCTTTCTGCCGGGCCGCGAGCCGCGTGCCGGTTTGATTTGGTTCAAGCGCATTTAGCCCTCACACTTCACCAGGTACGATACTGTATTGATCATGCCGCGCGTCTCCGGCGTGTCGGGCACCTCGACGGTCTGCCTGAGACGGCGCAGGCCCAGGCCGCGGACACAGGCACGATGCGAAAATTTGGTGCCGATCAGGCTTCTGACCAGCGTCACCTTGAGTGTTTTTGCCGGTTGATCGCCCATCACACCTGCCCCGTAATTTCTTCCACCGACTTGCCGCGCTTCGCCGCAATCTCGGCCGGCGTGTTCATCGCCTGCAATCCGTTGAGCGTCGCCCGCACGATGTTGTAGGGATTGGTCGATCCCAGGCACTTCGCCAGAATGTTGGTCATGCCCATCACTTCGAACACCGCCCGCATCGGACCGCCGGCGATGATGCCGGTGCCTTCCGACGCCGGCTGCATGTAGACCCTGGCGGCGCCATGCCGGCCGATCACCGAATGCTGCAGCGTGCCGTCCTTGAGGCTGACCTTGACCATCTTGCGGCGTGCTTCGTCCATCGCTTTCTGCACGGCGACCGGCACTTCGCGCGCCTTGCCCTTGCCCATGCCGATGCTGCCGTCGCCGTCACCGACCACGGTGAGCGCGGCAAAACCGAGCACGCGGCCGCCCTTCACCACCTTGGTGACGCGATTGATCGCGACCATCTTTTCGCGCAGACCGTCGTTGCGTTCCGCGCCGCCCTGCATCCGTCTGCCCTGAATCTTCGCCATCTTCCGTCCGCTTAAAACGTGAGGCCGCTTTCGCGTGCCGCTTCCGCCAGCGCTTTCACCCGGCCGTGATATTTGTAGCCGGCGCGATCGAACGCCACCCGCTCGATGCCGAGCCCCTTCGCCTTCTCGGCAATGCGCTTGCCGATGATCGCGGCCGCATCAGCGTTGCCGCCATTCTTGATCGTCTTGCGCAGCTCCGGTTCCAGCGTCGACGCCGATGCCAGCACCTTCGCTCCGGCGGCATCGATCAACTGCGCATAAATATGGCAATTGGAGCGGTACACCGCGAGCCGCGCCGCGCCCAGTTCGGCAATCTTCGCCCGGGTTTTGCGCGCCCGGCGCAACCGCGCCTGTTTCTTGTCAAGCATGATCGCTATCCCGCCTACTTCTTCTTGGTTTCCTTGAGCACCACCTGTTCGTCAGCATAGCGCACGCCCTTTCCCTTGTACGGTTCGGGGCGGCGGTAGCTGCGCACATCGGCCGCCACCTGACCCACCAACTGCTTGTCGATGCCCTTGATCACGATCTCGGTCTGCGTCGGGGTTTCCACCTTGATGCCGGCGGGCATCTGGTGCACCACCGGGTGGGAGAAGCCCAGCGTCAGGTTGAGCTTGTCGCCCTGTGCCTGCGCACGGTAGCCGACGCCGACCAGCGTCAGTTTTTTCTCGTAGCCCTTGGTCACGCCGTGCACCATGTTGGCGACCAGCGCGCGCAGCGTGCCGGACAGCGCCCGGGCGCGGTTCGAGTTATTGTTTACCTTGACCGCGAGACGGCGATCAGTCTGTTCGATCCTGATTTCCGACGGCGTCGCAATGTTCAATGCGCCCAGCGGGCCCTTCACCGATATCCCGGTGGCGCTGACCGCGGCCTCGACCTTGTCGGGCAGCACTACCGGATTTTTTGCGATTCGAGACATCCGTATACCCCGCTTACGCCACGATGCACAACACTTCGCCGCCCACGCCCAGGCCACGCGCCTTGCGGTCGGTCATCACACCCTTGGAAGTCGATACGATCGCAACGCCCAGACCGTTCATGACCTGCGGAATGTCGCGGCTCGGCTTGTAGACGCGCAATC
>JBDZVW010000323.1:0-3510 GCA_040255885.1 Betaproteobacteria bacterium | reverse complement strand
GCCGGCGCATGATCGAACGCTCGCGCACGATCTCGGCATAGCGCCGGATATTGGCGGCGCTTGGCGTGTTCAGCGCCAGCGAGCCGATGTAAGCCTGACCGCCCGCTTCATCCAGCTTGCCGTGGCGCTCCAGGCTTTCGGCAACGGTCAGCACATCAGCCGGCTTGCTGTTTTCGATCAGGCGTGCAATGTGCTGGTAGATCAGCTGATGATCGGCGCGGTAGAAATTCGTCTCGTAAACCAGGTCGGCGATCTTGTCCCACGCCGCGTTGTCGAGCAACAGGCCGCCCAGCACCGCCTGCTCCGCTTCCACCGAGTGCGGCGGCAGGCGCATCGCATCGAGCTGCGGATCACGATTGATGGAGGTTACCGTCTGGGCCATGAAACGATACGAAGTTCTTTATGTTTCTATATGTTTATAAATGTATAATCGGTATCGCACGGGGCGCTTCAGAAGTGCCGCGACCGATCCAATGTAGCGAAAAAAAAGGGCTGTTGCCAGCCCTTTTTTAACAAGCTGATTCGGCTTAGCTTTCGCCCAGCACCGAGACCGTGATCGTTGCCGTGACGTCGGCGTGCAGATTGATCTTCAACGGGTGATCGCCAACGTGCTTCAGCGGCCCGTCCGGCATGCGGATCGCCGCGCGCGGCACGTCGAAGCCCTGCTTGCTCAGCATTTCGGCGACGTCCACATTGGTGACCGACCCGAACAGCTTGCCGTCCACCCCGGCCTTCTGCGTGATCTGCAGCATCAGCCCTTCGAGGCTGGCGGCGATCGCCTGCGCCCGCGCCAGCACGTCGCTCTGGGCCTTCTCCAGCTCGGCGCGGCGCGTTTCAAAATCGGCAATGTTCGCTTGCGTCGCGCGTTTCGCCTTGCCGTGCGGAATCAGGTAATTGCGCGCGTAACCATCCTTCACCTTGACGATGTCGCCAAGCTGCCCGAGGTTGCCGATTTTTTCCATCAGAATGATTTGCATGGCGCCCTCTCAATGCAGATCGGTATACGGCAACAGCGCCAGAAAGCGCGCACGCTTCACCGCGACTGAAAGCTGGCGCTGATAATGCGCCTTGGTGCCGGTAATGCGCGCCGGAATGATCTTGCCGTTCTCGTTGATGAAATCCTTCAGCAGCGCCACATCCTTGTAGTCGACTTCCTTGATGCCTTCTGCCGTGAAGCGGCAGAATTTGCGGCGCCGGAACAGCGGGCGTGATCCCTTGCGGCCGTCCTTGCCGAATTTTTTTCCCTTACCCTTGCCTGTCGGTCTAGGCATGATGCGTATCCTCGATTAACTGAAATTCATTGACGTGCAGCATGAGCTGCGTACTGCGGCGGCTTCGCTGTGCCAGAAATCCGCTGAACTCGGCGTGCTGCCCTACGCGAAGGCCGGCGATCCTGCGCGCCGTTGCAGCCATCGCCACGCCCTGCACTTCGCAGGTGACCTCGCGCCGGAAATCCGCCTCGGTCTGCCATGAGCGGTGCACGATCCTGAAGTCGATTGCGGGAATGCCGGCCGGAGTGAAGCGCAGCGCGTCGATTGCGACGACTTCGCCGGAAAGCGCCACCACGTTGCGGCCGTCCGGAACAGACACTCAGCTTGCGGTCTCGGCCGCTTCCGGCCTGGCGCCGGGCTGTTCCGCCGTCGCCGGCGCGGCACTTGCAGCCGCTGCGGGCGCCGGTGTCAGCGATCTCGCCTTTTCTTCCTTCATCATCGGCGACGGGCCGGTCGCAGCTTCCCGCATGTTCACGGTCAGATGGCGCAGCACTGCATCGTTGAACTTGAACGCATGCTCGAGCTCGTCGAGCGTTTCCTGGCCGCATTCGATGTTCATCAGCACATAATGCGCCTTGTGCATCTTCTGGATCGGGTAGGCGAGCTGGCGCCGTCCCCAGTCTTCGAGCCGGTGCACCCGTCCGCCCTTGGCTTCGACCATGCCGCGGTAGCGGTCGATCATCCCGGGCACCTGTTCGCTCTGGTCGGGATGAACGATGAAGACGATCTCGTAGTGTCGCATTCAGTCTCCTTGTGGGTTGAGCCTCCCGCCAATGCGCGGACGGTGAGGCAAGGACAAAAACGTTTGCCGGCATCAGAGCGCCTGGCGCCGCGCCGGAGAGGCCAAGATTATACAGAACTTCTATTTATTTTCAAAAGGCTTTTCCAGTTTCGGAGCCGCCTTCGCGGCACTCGCACGACGCTGGCGCAGCGTTTCACCGAGGCACACTCCGGCAGCCACCGACACGTTGAGGCTTTGCACCGTACCCAGCATCGGGATGCTCACCAATTCGTCGCACGCTTCCCGCGTCAGGCGCCGCATCCCCTCGCCTTCGGCGCCCAGCACCCATGCCAGCGCGCCGGCAAACGTCGCATCGTACAGTGCGGCCGGTGCATCGGCGTCGGTGCCAACCACCCAGATGCCGCGTTCCCTGATCTCCCGCAACGCCCGCGCCAGATTGGTCACCGCGATGAACGGCACCGTCTCCGCCGCGCCACTCGCCACTTTCATCACCGTCGCATTGAGGCCCGCGGCACGATCCTTCGGCGCCACCACCGCGTGCACGCCGAACGCATCGGCCACCCGCAGGCAGGCGCCGAGATTGTGCGGATCCTGCACGCCGTCGAGCACCAGCAGCAGTGCCGGCTCCGTCAGTGCGTCGAGCAACTCGTCGAGGTCACGCGGCGGCGCCATCGCCACCTCCGCCACCACGCCCTGATGGCGCGCTCCCGGCGCCATGCCGTCAAGCCGGTGCGCATCGACCATCGCCAGCCGCACATGGCGTTCCGCCGCCAGCGCAATCAGGTCCTGCATGCGGCGGTCACTGCGCGCCGCATCAACATAAATGGCATGCACGGCGTCCGGCCGCTGCCGCAGCCGGCTCACCACTGCGTGAAAGCCGTGCACCAGGCGGCTATCACCCATGTCCGCCTTCCGCGCCGTCCGTGGCGCATCGCGTGCGTTGCGCGTCCATCGTGGTCACCTGCGCGCCTTCTTGCGTCGGCCGCCGGCCGCTTCATCGAGCAGCGTGAAGTCGATCTTCGAGCTTTCCAGGTCCGCGCGCACCACGCGCACCGTCACGCGGTCGCCGAGCCGGAAGCGCTTCGCAGTGCGCTCGCCGAGCAGCATTTGCTTGCCTTTGTCATAATGGAAATAATCGTTGCCGAGGTCCGACACATGCACCAGTCCCTCGACGTAAATATCGTCGAGCGCGACGAACAGACCGAACGGCACCACGGCGGCAACGCTGCCCGTGAACACGTCGCCGATCTTGTCCTGCATGTAAAAACACTTCAGCCAGCTTTCGACGTCGCGGGTCGCCTCGTCGGCGCGACGCTCGGTCTGCGAACAATGCAGCCCGAGTTCGCCCCAGTCGCCGGGCCGGTAGCGCCTGCCGCGCAACGCCGCCTTGATCGCGCGATGGATCAGCAGGTCCGGGTAACGGCGGATCGGTGACGTGAAATGCGTGTACGATTCGTACGCGAGACCGAAATGGCCGACATTGTCTGGACTGTAGAT
>JBDZVW010000034.1:0-13928 GCA_040255885.1 Betaproteobacteria bacterium | reverse complement strand
AGTGCGCGTCGCAGCGGCCGGAAAGCGGGTCGTTGCGCTGACGCTGTTCGCCGACCCGGACGCCGCCGCGCGCGTGCGCTTCGCGCCGGCGTCCATGGCGGGTGCGAAGCGCACGCGTGGCACGACGAGCTACGTCGATCCGTATACCGGGGAAATGCTCGGCACGCCGCGCGGCGACGGTTTTTTCCGGCAGGGCAGGTTCAGCGTGATGCGCATCCACCGCTGGCTCGCCGCCGGCGACGTCGGCAAGTACATCGTCGGTGCCGCGACGCTGGCGCTGATTTATTTCTGCGTGTCCGGCCTCTATCTGCGCTGGCCGCGCCGGCCGCTCGACTGGTGCGCCTGGTTCAAGCTCGAATGGCGTCACCGTGGGCGCGCATTTCTATGGAACCTGCATGCGGTGGCCGGTGCCTGGGTACTGATTGCCTACCTGCTGATGGCGCTCACCGGCCTGTGGTGGTCCTATGCCTGGTATCGCGACGGTGTGGCGGCGCTGACCGGCGTTTCGCAGTCGCAACAGCGCGGCGCTGCCTCGCGTGGTGTGCGTGCCACCGCTGCGGAGACTCCCGATCTGGATGCGTTGTGGGCCGTATTCCGTCAGGAGGCGGGCAACTGGCGCGGTGCCACGCTGACGATACCGGCCGCGGGTCAGCCGTTGCGCATCCGCTATCTTCCCGCCGCCGCGCGCCACGAGCGCGCCGCCGACGAAATGACGCTCGGTCCCGACGGCCGCGTGTTGAAGCTCGAGCGCTACGCCGGCAAGCGCGCCGGCCAGAAGCTTTGGAGCAGCATCTTCCCGCTGCACAGCGGCAGCTTCTTCGGATTGCCGGGTCTCGTTCTTTACATGATCGCGAGCCTCGCGATGCCGTTGTTCTTCGTCACCGGCTGGATGCTGTATCTCGACCGGCGCAGAAAGAAGCGTGAAGCGCGTGTCGCGGCACGTGCATTGAGTCCCGTCGCCGGCGGCGCCGCTCCAACGCTAGTCGCCTTCACCAGCCAGACCGGATTCGCCGAGCGCCTGGCATGGCAGACCGCGGGTGCGTTGCAGGCGGTCGGCGTACCGGTGGCGGTGCGCGCGCTCGGCGCACTCGGCGACGGGCAACTGAAAACATTCAGCCGTGCCCTGTTTATCGTCAGCACGTTTGGTGACGGCGGGCCTCCGGACGGCGCGCGCGCGTTTGCGCGGCGTCTGATGGAGCGCTCGTTGCCGCTTTCCGGATTTCACTTCGGCCTGCTGTCGCTGGGCGACAGCAAGTTTGCCGATTTCTGCGGCTTTGGCCGCAGACTCGATCAATGGCTGCGGCAGCAGGGCGCGCAACCGCTGTTCTCACCGGTGGAGGTCGACGGCGGCGATCCCGCCGCGATCGAAAGCTGGCAGGCGCAGCTGACGCAGATCATGGGCAGGGCATTGAGCCCGGCGTGGCGCGAAGCGCCTTATGGGCGCTGGCGTCTCGTCGAGCGACGGCTTCTGAACCCGGGCAGCGTCGGGGAAGGAACCTACCACCTGGAACTGGAAGCGGCTGGTGCCGGCGCGATGCAATGGCAGGCCGGCGACATCGCCGAAGTGCGCCCGCGCCATCCTCGGCGTTGCGTGGCCGCGTTCCTGGCCGCGCATCAGCTGGTCGGCGAGGCGCAGGTGAATGTCGATGGCAGCGTGACGACGCTGGCCGCCGCCCTGGCGCGCAGCATCCTGCCGCAGCAGGTCGCGCCGCGCGAGGCGCCGCAGGCACTGGCGCAGCGGCTGCGGCCGTTGCCGAAGCGTGAATATTCGATCGCATCACTGCCGCAGCAGGGACGGCTGTGGCTGCTGGTGCGCCGGCAGCGGCAGGCGGACGGCAGCCTGACGCTCGGCTCCGGCTGGCTTACCGAACGCGCGGCGGCGGGTGCGGACATCGAACTGCGCCTGCGCTCGAACCCGGCGTTCCATGCGCCGGGCGACGCCCGCCCGCTGATCCTGATCGGCAACGGCACCGGGCTGGCGGGGCTGCGCGCGCACCTTCACGCGCAGATACTTGCCGGCGGCCGC
Source organism: Betaproteobacteria bacterium (assembly GCA_040255885.1). Lineage (GTDB taxonomy): Bacteria > Pseudomonadota > Gammaproteobacteria > Burkholderiales > JBDZVW01 > JBDZVW01. The sequence goes on along the minus strand of JBDZVW010000034.1, from coordinate 11,902 downwards.
GCATGGCTGATCTTCGGCGAACGTCATGCGGCGCGCGATTTCTACTATCGCGACGAAATCGAACAGTGGCAGCAGCAGGGTTTACTGGAACGGCTGGATCTCGCGTTTTCACGTGATCAGGCGCGGCGCATCCATGTGCAGGATCGCGTGATCGCCGCGGCCAGTGACGTACGATCATGGATCGCGGACGGTGCCGCAATCTATATCTGTGGCAGCATCAACGGCATGGCGCCCGGCGTCGAGTCCGCCCTGACCGACATTCTCGGAACCGGCGCAATGGAGCGGCTGGTCACGGCAGGCCGTTACCGTCGCGACGTTTACTGACCGTTATTCCTTTTCCGCAACTGTGCGAGTACAGCGCGAGTGCCCGCGGTTGCGCCGCCGTGCGCTGCCCATGACAGGCGATGACCGCTGCGGGGCGGGGCGCGGAAGTATCCCGGTTTACCGGCTGCGCCTGTTGCGCCGGTTGGGCTCTCAATAGAATCAGCATGATCAGCCTCCTTGTTGAGCGGTATGGCAATGGCGGCTGGCTACGCAGCCCCGGGGGCTGCTGGCTGGCGGCTGGGGAAGTTGCTACTTTGTCAGAATGAGTTTGCCCTTGCTGGTTTGTCGCAGACGGTACTGACAGTCACCGTGCTCGATCAGCAGTTCACGCGCGCCCTTGAACAGCTCGTGACTGGTGATGGTTTTATGCGCGCTTGCCGGCGGCCGCGCCGCGGCGGCCGGCGTGGCGGGCGGCTTTTGCGCGGCGTCGCTGATGATGCTCATCGCGGCAGCGGCTCCGTTACGAAGCCGAGACGCGTCACGCCGGCATTCTGTGCATCGGCCATCACCTCGGCGAGCTTCTGGTAAGTGGTGGTGCGTTCGGCGCGCAGACGCAGCACCGGCTGCGGGTCGCGCTGCGCCGCCGCCGCCAGCCGTTGCTGCAGCGTGGTTTCGTCCACCGCTTCTCCATCCCAGTAGATCAGTCCGCCGGCGTCGATCGCCACCGTGATTTCATCGGGCTTCTGCGGCTGCGGCTGGCTCGTCACCTGCGGCAGGTTGATCTTCAGCGCATGCGTGAGCAGCGGGGCGGTAATGATGAAGATGATCAGCAGCACCATCATCACGTCGACCAGCGGCGTGGTGTTGATCTCGACCATCGGCGCGTTGTGCGCCTCGTCGGTGAAGCCGGAAAAGCTCATGTCCGCCGCCTCTGATAGTACGTGTCGAGTGTGAGCACCTGGCTATCGGCGGCCTTGTCGCCTTCGCCGGTAGCGCGTCGGAGCGTCGGCCGAGGGGCTCCGAAGGGGATCGGCCAGCGTAGAGGCGCAGCGGCCGCGCCACGAGGCGCTGCATCCCGCTCTAGGGTCGCACCCGCTGCGCGGGCACCTGCTCCGCGGCTCATGCGACTCCCTCTGATCGTTTCTGCCAACGCCACGTCTCCGCTGTCGGTCACCTGTCGCCTTCGCCGGTCGCCCCCCGGCCTGACGGCCGTGGCACCTGCTCCGCGGCTCATGCGACTCCCTCTGATCGTTTCTGCCAACGCCACGTCTCCGCTGTCGGTCACCTGTCGCCTTCGCCGGTCGCCCCCCGGCCTGACGGCCGTGGCACCTGCTCCGCGGCTCATGCGACTGCCCTCGCGGTTACAGGCTGGCCGTGCCGCGTTTCGGTTTCGATGGCTGCGCTGCGCGGCGCCGTGCGGCCGCCGCTCATCAGCCATACCATGAGTTCATACGCGAACGCGTTGAGCCCGGCGCCGATCATCCGGTTCGAGCGCACCAGTGCGTTGTAGCCGAGCACCGCGGGGATCGCGACCGCCAGTCCGAGCGCGGTCATGATCAGTGCCTCGCCGACCGGTCCGGCGACGGTGTCGAGCGTCGCGCGTCCGCTCGTGCCGACCGCGATCAGCGCGTGGTAGATGCCCCATACCGTGCCGAACAGGCCGACGAAGGGTGCAGTGCTGCCGACGGAGGCGAGAACGGTCAGGCCGCTTTCGAGACGCGCGTGCTCGGCGGCGACGGCATTGCGCAGCGCCGCCCCCAGCCAATCTGAAACGGAACAATCGGCCGTGGCGCTCGCGTCACGTGCCGCGTAATGGCCGGCTGCGAGGGTGCCGGCCGCGGCGAGCCGCAGGTAGGGATGGCCGGCGGTGTGTTGCGGCGCTACGCCGGACCGCGCGTCCCTCCAGAACTGTCGCGCGGTCGCCGCCGCGGCGTGCCGGATGCGCCACGCCCGCCACGCACGGAGCAGTATCACCGACCAGCTGGCGATCGACATGACGATGAGTATCAGCGCGACGGCGCGGGCCACCGGGTCGCTGTGCGCGATGAAATGCGAAATACCGAATGCGTTGAGATTCTGCACGGCTTATCCTTGAAGTTTGAAAATGATCGGAATCGTGACCCAGCTCGCGATCGCGTGATCGGCTTCGCGCGCCGGCACGAAACGCCATTTGCGTACGGCGTCGAGCGCCGATTGGTCGAGGCGCTGATAGCCGCTGGACTTTTTTATTTCGATTTTTTGCGCGCGGCCATTGTCATCGACGAGTACATGCAGCAGTACTTTTCCGGCGTGGCCGAGGCGGCGCGCAAGCACCGGGTACGCCGGAGCGGGGTTGCGCAGATAATCGGCGTTGTAGTTGACCGGCACGCGAACGACGGGAGGTGTCGCGGGCTCTGCCGCTGCAGCGACTGGCGGCGCAGGCGAAACAGGCCGGGCGGCAGCCGGCGCGGGCGCATCGACCGGCTGCGGCGGCGTTTTATGCTTCGCCGCCGGTGACGGTTTGCGCGCGGCTTTCCGGATCGGTCTGGAATGACGTTTTTGATGCCGTTTCTGCGGCTTCGGTTGCGGCATTTCGTGGATGACCGGCTGCGGTGACACGGCCGGCTCCGCAGGCGTGATCGGCTCGATTTTTTCGGGCGGCGGAGGTGCGGGTGAAACGGGCATAGTCGGAGGAGTGGCCGGGCGCGGCGCCAGCAACTCGACCAGCAGCGGCTGCGTCGACACGGCCGGCGTCACCACTTGCCGCGCCGTCTGCCACAAGCCGTAGCCGACCGCAACGTGGATTGCGGTAACCAGCATAATGGTCAGCCAGTAATCGACACGGTTTGCGCGCGGTGCGGTCCTCATGTGGTTACTGTAAGATAAAATTAATACAAATAGTAATTATTCTCATTACTATATTTACATAAGTGAGGGGCTGTCAATACGAAATTCCGGAAAACTTCTGTCGCGCCCTGCTGCGGGTGCGGCCAGGCACAGTTGTGCTAGGATTCTTTGTCTTTCATTTCAAGCACTAGTTTGTATCATCCGGTTGCATGACTCCCCTTACCTTTCCGGTGTTGCGGCTGCTGGCGGACGGCGGCTTTCGCTCCGGCGAAGCGATTGCGCGCCACTTTCAGGTATCGCGTGCGACGGTATGGCACGCGCTGGCCGACATCGGGCAGATCGGTGTCGAGCTCTACAAGATCCCGGGCCGTGGCTACCGGCTGGCGCGGCCGGTCGAATTTCTTGACGTTGACGCGATCCGCGGTTGGCTGGCGGACGACGCCGGGCGCTTCGCAATCGAAATTGCCGACATGACGGCATCGACCAATACCGACCTCGTGCAGGGCGCCGGGCAGGGCGCCGCCAGCGGCAGCGTCATCGCGGCGGAATGGCAGTCACATGGCCGCGGCCGGCGCGGCCGTGCGTGGCATACCGACTTCGGCGGCGCGCTGACTTTTTCGCTGTTGTGGCGATTCGAGCAGGGCGCCGGTTATCTCGCTGGCCTCAGCCTGGCGGCCGGTGTTGCGCTGGTACGCGCGCTAAAGTCGCTCGGCGTGAACGAAGCACGGCTGAAATGGCCGAACGACGTGCTGTGGCGCGGCGCCAAGCTGGCCGGCATTCTGATCGAAGTGCAGGGCGAAATGCAGGGCCCCAGCGCCGCGGTGATCGGCATCGGGCTCAATATGGGGCTTGCCGGACCGGTGCGACAGCGGATCGACCAGCCGGCCGCGGATTTGCAGAGCGCGTGCGGCACGACCGTCGAGCGTAATCGCGCACTGGCGGTACTGCTGCGGGAAACGGCACGGATGCTCGACACTTTTGCGCGTGACGGCTTTGCGCCGCTGCGCGATGAATGGCAGCAGTACCACGTTCACCAGGAGCGGGCGGTGATGCTGATCATGCCCGACGGCAGGCAGGTGCGCGGCATTGCCGCCGGCGTTGCCGACGACGGCGCGCTGCTGTTGCGCACGGCGGCCGGCGTGCGGCATTTCCATAGCGGCGAAGTGTCGCTGCGCGCCGCATGATTTTGGCGATCGATGCCGGCAACAGCCGCATCAAGTGGGGATTTCACGCGCACGGCGGCTGGGTTGCGCGCGGTGCGATCATCACTGCCGATGCGCCGCAACTCGCCGCTGCCTGGCACGACGTTGCCGCACCGCGCGCAATCGTGGTGGCGAACGTTGCCGGACCCGAAGTGAAGGCCGTGCTGGCGTCTGCGCTGCGGCATTTCGCGGTGCAGCCGCAATGGCTCGTGGCAAAAGCGGCGCAGTGCGGCGTGCGCTCGCGCTACGTGCATCCGGCGCAGCTCGGTGCCGACCGCTGGGCGGCACTGATCGGTGCGTGGCACCGCTGGCACCGCGCCGCGCTGGTGGTGCATGCCGGCACCGCGCTCACCGCGGATGCGCTGTCGCGCGACGGCGAATTCCTCGGAGGCGTGATCGTGCCGGGGCATGAGCTGACGAGCCGTGCACTGGCCGCCCATACCGCGGGATTGCGCCGGCAGGCCGGCGCGTTTCATCATTTTCCGCGTGCGACGGGCGACGCGATTGTCAGCGGTACGATCAATGCGTTATGCGGAACGATTGAACGCATGGTGCGGTTCATGGAACAGGGCGGCGAAGAAAAACCGTTGATCGTGATCGGCGGCGGTGATGCGGATTCGCTCGCGGAGCAGCTCGGCGCACCGGTGCAGCGTGTGGATAATCTGGTACTCGAAGGCCTCGTCGTCATTGCACACGAATACATGGACCCATGAAGGCGTTGTTCTTTTTTCTGCTGCTGGTCAATGTCGTGCTGGCATTGTACGTGCAAGTTGCGGAGCATCGCCGCCCGGCGCTCGACATCGCGGGACTGCAGCTACATCCGGACAAGATGAGAATCGTGACCGGCACACAGCCGGAAGAAAATTCCGCGCCGGTGCCGGCTGCGGCACCCGCTGCGCAGCCGCAGCCTGCACCGCCCGCCGCGGCAACACCGCCGCAGCCAGCCGCACCGCCGGAACCGTCGGCGCCATCCAAACCATCGACGCCGCAACAACCCGAGCCGGCGACACCGCCCGCGCCGACGCCGCGCACGGCGCCGCCAACGAACGACGGTGCCGCATCGCAGACGGCAGCACGTCCGCCGGCATCCGCCGCGAGCCGGCCAGCCGTCGTATGCGCAGTGCTGAGCGGAATTGCAGTGGCCGATGCATCACAGGCGCAAGCGGCGCTCGCCAGACTGGTTGCCCGCGACGGCCACGTCGAGCGCCAGACCGCGGATGCCGACCGCTACTGGGTCTATGTCCCGCCGCAGTCGGACGTCAATGCGGAAGTGAGCAAGCTGAAGAGCCACGGTATTACCGACTATTTCGTGGTGCAGGACCACACACGCTGGCGCAACGCGATCTCGCTCGGCCTGTTTCGCACGGATGACGCGGCACGAAGTTTTCTGGCCAGTCTGGCGCGCAAGGGCATGACCGGAGCGACTGTCGCGGTACGCCACGATCTTGGCCGGCAGGTGGTGTTTGCGATCAGCGCGCTGCCGGCGCGGCTGCTCCCGCAGCTCGATGCGTTGCGGCACGATTTCCCGAACAGCCATCTGAGCAGCGGCGTTTGTCCGCAAACGGCGGCACGCGCCGGCTGATCGTCAGCGCGCCGGGGTGCCGCGGATTTTCCGCAGCGTTGCGGTCGTCGAGCGCTGATGCAGAAATGGTATCGAATGCACCGTACCGCCCCATTCCAGCACTTGTGGCGCACCGACGATATCCGTTATTTTCCAGTCGCCGCCCTTGACCAGCACGTCGGGCCTGATTGCCAGCACGAGTTCGAGCGGCGTATCGGCGTCGAACCAGGTGGCGAGCGTCACCGCCTCCAGTGCCGCGACGACCGCGACGCGATCTTCGAGCCCGTTCACCGGGCGGTCCGCACCCTTGCCGAGGCGGCGCGCCGAAACATCCGAATTGAGCGCGATCACGAGGCTGCTGCCCAGCGCACGCGCCTGCGCGAGATAGCTGACGTGACCGCGATGCAGAAGATCAAATACGCCATTGGTGAATACCAACGGGCGCGGCAGTGCCGCAATACGTGTCGGCAATTGTGCCGGGGAGCAGATTTTCTGTTCGAAGGCGGGGGGCGGGTACATCAGGATTGAGGATTGAGGATCGAGGATCGAGGGAAAGTGCGCGGCGCGCCTTGCGCGCCGGTCACATCAACTAATCCCAAATCCCGAATCCCCCAATCCCTAATCGATATATTCGAACGCCGTCACGACCTTCTGAACGCCGCCTGTGTTGCGTGCGATCTGGACCGCGTCTTCCGCTTCCTGGTGGGTGACCAGGCCCAGCAGATAGACGATTCCCCGTTCCGTAACGACCTTCACGTAGTTGGCGGGGAACTTGTTGGCGTCGACGAACTTGGCCTTGATCTTGGACGTGATGTAGGTGTCATTGGCGCGCGATGACAGCGAACTGGGCGCCATCACCGCCAGTTCGTCGTTGACGCCACGCACGTTGGCGATGCCGCGCACCGCGTTTTCGATCCTGGGCTTGTCCGACGCGTCCGGCACTTCACCGGTCAGCAGCACGATGCGGTTGTAGCTGGTCACATCGACGTGGCCCTTGCCCTGAAGCAGATTGCTGATCTGGTTGTTGGCCTTGAGCTCGATCGCGGTGTCATCGGTGATCGCACCGGTGGTGCGGCGGTCGGCTGCAACATAGGCGGTGGTCGCGACGCCGGTGGCCACGGCGGCGAAGCAGCCGCCGAGCAGCGGCGTTACGGCAATCATCAACAAAAGTGCGTAATGACAAATTTTCATTCTTCCACTCCGAGTAGCATGCAATCGATGGCGTCGCACAGACAGTGCAGCGTCAGAATATGCACCTCCTGAATGCGGGCGGTACTGGTTGCGGGCACGCAGATGTGCACGTCGCCGGGCGCAAGGGCCTCGCCCATCGCACCGCCGTTGCGGCCGGTCAGCGCAATAATGCCGATCCCGTTTTCATGCGCCGCCTGCATCGCGGCGATCACGTTGCGCGAATTGCCGCTGGTCGAGATCGCAAGCAGCAGATCGCCGGCATGGCCCAGTGCCCGTACCTGCCGTGCGAATATCTGGTCGTAGTCGTAGTCGTTCGCGATTGACGTGAGCGTCGACGTGTCGGTGGTGAGCGCCAGTGCCGCCAGGCCGGGGCGCTCGATTTCGAAACGGTTCACCAGCTCAGCGGCAAAATGCTGCGCGTCCGCGGCCGAGCCGCCGTTGCCGCAGGCCAGGATCTTGCCGTCGCGCCGCAGGCATTCGACCATGCGCTCGGCCGCCGCCGCAATCGGATCGGCCAGTGCGTCCATGCATTGCAGTTTGAGATGGGCGCTTTCCGAAAAATTCCCGCTGATGCGCTTGATGATGTCCATGAGGCGGCCGTTCGAAATGCGGCCATTATGGCATAAATCAAAAGGCATAAAACGCGTCGCGGATCCAGCGCAGCCCGCCGCCGTCGATCAGCAGCGCGTCAAAACGGCAGGCGGGCATCGCGCCGCTGCGGCCGAGGTAATGGCGCGCCGTCGCGGCCAGCCGCTCGCGCTTGCGCGCGGTGATGCTGGCGGCGGCGCCGCCGAAATCGGCACGCGTACGTTGCCGCACTTCGGTGAACACCAGCGTGTCGCCGTCGCGCATGATGAGGTCTATTTCGCCGAAGCGGCAGCGGTAATTGCGCTGGATCAGCACCAGCCCGTGGCGCTGCAGGAAGGCGAGCGCCTGCGCCTCCGCCTCATTGCCCCGCTGTTGCGGATTCATTGTGTACGATGATCGAGCCGCCGCTGATTTGCGCGGCCACCAGCGTGCGGTTGAAGTGCCGGTCGGATTGCAGCGTGAGCGTGCCGGTTACGCCGTCGAGCGTCTGCGGTGTGCCGGTCAGCAGCAGCCGCGCCAGGCGAAACGCATCGATGCCGAAGGCGTAGAGGCGTTCGAGATCGGGGCTGCCGGTATAACGGCGCGGATACGGGGCGGCCGCCGCGTAGTCGGGCTCCAGCAGCCACGGCATGTCCATGAAGTGAACGCCATTGAGATCGTTTGCCGCCAGTGCGCTGCTGCCGGGATTGACTTGCGACGTGGCATAGATGGCGAGCTGGCTGCCAAGAAACGGCCGCACGATGCGTGCGTTGCGATAGTCGAGCGCGAGGAATGCCATGTCGGCCGGTGTCGCGGCGATTGCCCGGTAAATCTGATTGAGCTGAGTCTTGTCGCCGGAGTAGACGTAAGGGGCGACCAGTGCACCGCCGAGCTGCTGAAACTGTTGCGTAAACGCGCTCTGCACGCGCTGCATCAGCGCACTTTGCGTGCTCACCGTAAGCGCCTTGCGGTGGCCGTCCGCATAGGCCAGGCGCGCGACCTGGCGTGCCTCGTTTTCAAGTGACAGGCTGAAGAAATACAGATGCGGCAGCGACTGGATGCGAGTGTCGGGCACGTTGAGCGCCAGCGTCGGTACGGCAGCGATATTGCTTTGCGCCAGCGCCGACACACCGTCGTGCGTGAGCGGACCGGACACGAGCTGTGCGCCATCGAGCACCGCCTGACGGTAGGCGGCGAGCACGCTGTTGCCGCCGCCGGTCGGATAAACGCGCACCCGGGAGGCTTCGCCGCGAATTTGCGCCGCCGCGTAGAATCCGTCGCGCACCGCGCGTGCGGCAGGCGTCAGCGCCGGCACCTTGAGCGGCAGCAGCAGCGCAATGGCGGGGGGCGTATCGGTTGCCGGCGGAGCGGCCATCACGCTGGCAAAGGTGCCGAACGCACCGTATAGTATCGCCGTGAAAATGAGCAGGATCGAATGATGGCGCGAGCGGACGAGCATGAAATATCCTCAGAAACCGTGCCGACATTATATGTAGTTGCCACGCCGATTGGAAACCTGCGCGACCTCACGCTGCGCGCGCTCGACGTGCTGCGCGATGCCGATGTCGTGGCTGCCGAAGATACGCGCGTGACGCAGCATCTGCTCGATCATTACGGGATCGCCAAGCCGTTGATCGCGGCGCACGAGCACAACGAGCACGCGGCGGCGGAACGGATCTCGGGTCTGCTGCGCGAAGGCCGCTCGGTGGCGCTGGTAAGCGATGCCGGCACGCCGGGCATTTCGGATCCGGGTGCGCATATCGTGGCGGCGGTGCGCGCCGCCGGCATGCGGATCGTGCCGGTGCCCGGCGCCAACGCCGCGGCGGCGGCGCTTTCGGTCTGCGGCTGCGATGCACGGCGGTTTCTGTTCTACGGATTTCTGCCGGCGCAGGCCGGCGCACGGCGCCATGCGCTGGAAACGCTGAAGGCGCTGCCGTTTGCGCTGGTATTCCATGAGGCGCCGCATCGTATCGTGTCGATGCTGTCTGACATGCGTGCCGTATTCGGAGATGCGCGCCGCATCGTGATTGCACGCGAGCTCACCAAGCTGTTCGAAACCGTGCACCAGACGACGCTCGCTGCGGCGGCGGCGTGGATCGACGCCGATGCCAATCGCCGCCGCGGCGAATTCGTGCTGATCGTGGAAGGCGCGGCGGACACGGAAGACGGCGCCGACGACGAAGTCGAACGGGCACTGGCGCTGCTGCTCGATGAGTTGCCGATGAGCCGGGCGGTGAAACTGGCGGCGGCGTTGACCGGCGCGCGGCGCAATCACGTATATCAACTGGCACTCGCGATGCAGGATGCGCGTTGACGTCTTCACCATGTACGGCGGCACAATGACATGACACGGAATTCGATCACCATCCGGCAGCCGGACGACTGGCACCTGCATCTGCGCGACGGCGACGGCATCGCAGCGGTGCTGCCCGACAGCGCGCGCCGCTTCGGGCGCGCGATCATCATGCCCAATCTGCGTCCGCCGGTGACCACCACTGCCGCGGCGCTCGCCTACCGCGAGCGCATTCTTGCCGCATTACCGGAAGGGTTAACGTTTCAGCCGCTGATGACGCTTTATCTCACCGACAACACGGCGGCGAATGAAATTGCCCGCGCCCGCGACAGCGGGAAAGTGTTTGCAGTCAAGTATTATCCGGCAGGGGCAACCACCCATTCCGCATCGGGTGTGACGGATCCGGCACGCTGCGACGCTGTGCTGTCGGCGATGGAAGCGTGTGCGATGCCGTTGCTGGTACACGGCGAAGTGACGGATCCCGCCATCGACATTTTCGATCGCGAGAAGGTGTTCATCGAACGCGTGCTGGCGCCCTTGATGGAGCGTCACCCGCAGCTTCCGGTGGTGCTGGAGCACATCACGACGCGCGATGCGGTCGCTTTTGTGAAAGCATCTTCGGCGCGTGTTGCCGCGACCATTACCGCGCATCATCTGCTGCTCAATCGCAACGCGTTGTTTGCCGGCGGCCTGCGGCCGCATCATTATTGTCTGCCGATTCTCAAGCGTGAGATTCACCGTCAGGCGGTGCTGGAGGCGGCGACCAGCGGCAGCCCGAAGTTCTTTCTCGGTACCGACAGCGCGCCGCATGCGCGCGATGCGAAGGAAGCGGCGTGCGGCTGCGCCGGCATTTACACCGCACACGCCGCGCTGGAACTGTACGCGGAAGCATTCGCCGCGGCCGGAGCGCTCGATCGTCTCGAAGGATTCGCCAGCCTGCACGGCGCAGCGTTCTATGGTCTGCCTCCGAACGCCGAGACCGTCACGCTGATCAACGAATCATGGCGGGTTCCGGACGAACTGCCGTTCGGCGGCGGTCACGCGCTGGTGCCGTTTCGCGCGGGCTCGGCCGTGAACTGGCGGCTGCTGTAAGCCGCGCGCACAAAGACGATTTCGCGCGACCGGCGGCGTACTCGCCGCGCCGTGGACGTGGTTCGCGTTACGGAAATGCCGGTATCGTCGGTTCGGTGCCGCCGTGAACGGCTTCCGGATGCCGCTGCTGGACCAGATCGCTGATTTCCCGCACGCGCTGCAGCCGCACCTTCACCATCATCAGCACTTTGCCGTTTTCGATGTCGGACTGAAATCGCCGCAGCCGCGTGTTGGGGGCGGCCGCGGCGACCATGCTGCCGGACCACGCGCCAAAGAGCGCACCGATGAGCGCGCCGATTAGTATCGCGACGAGCGGCAGCGACATGCCTTCCGGCGGCAGCATCACCACGATGATGCCCCCGATCACACCCGCCGCGCCGCCGATGATGACGCCCAGTTCGGCACCGTGAACCACATCGGTTTTTTGCAGCACCGACGCATCGGGGAGATCGGCCGGCAACGTATCGCGCCTGGCCAGAAACTGGATGTGACGGGAATCGACGCGTGCCAGCAGCATCTCCTTCATCATGGCGCGTGCGCTGTCGACGTCGGGAAGCACGAAGTAAAGTCTGCGTCGCATGGCGAGCCTCCGTTCGGTAACGCCTGTAGCGTACGATAGTCCGATACGGGACGAGTTCAAGCACTTTTCGGGCGCCAATTGCAGATTTATTTGTTGCCGCCGAGAAGTGTTGTGCTGCGGCTACAACTGGCGCCACTTGTTGCGGCGCAGACTCACCCTTCGCGGCTGCGAAATGTTATGTCGGAGGCACAGTCGCTGTTCCACGCAGCAATTTCCCACGATGTGCTAGGATTGGCTCGAAGCTGGCCAGACAGTCGCTGTACAAGCTGCGCGTACAGAGGAAAGTCCGGGCTCCGCAGGGCAGGATGCCGGCTAACGGCCGGACG
>JBDZVW010000322.1:0-3528 GCA_040255885.1 Betaproteobacteria bacterium | reverse complement strand
CGCACAAGAAACTGGCGGAGTCATGATGATGGTGAGGAGTAAGGCGTGAGGAGTGAGGAGTCGGAATTTCCGGCGGGCGGCGCGCGCCACATTATTCACCCCTCACCCCTCACTCCTCACCCCTCACGCTCCACCACAGCCCGTCACGCTTCATCGCCCGCAATCCGTTTTCCAATCCTGCTTCTGATCGTCGCCGCGCTCGCCGGCTGCGGCGGCGTCGAGCATCACCACGCGCCATCATCGGGGCCGTCCGCAGTCGCATCATCCGCCAACTGCAGCAGTGTGCCGGGCGGCGGCTATTATCTCGACGACGGGCCGGGCGCCAATCCGCCGGACGATCTGGCCGATATTCCGAATGCGGTACCGCGGATCGAGCCGATCAATTTGTCGACCAGCCGTCCGTATACCGTGCTCGGCAAGACTTACACACCGATGACGCAGCTCCAGCCGTATCATGAACGCGGCTACGCGAGCTGGTACGGCCGCCGCTACAACGGCAAGCGCACGTCGTCCGGCGAAATCTACGACATGTACGCCATGACGGCTGCGCATCCGACGCTGCCGATTCCGAGCTATGCGCGCGTCACCAACGTGCGGAATCACCGCTCGGTGGTGGTGCGCATCAATGATCGCGGCCCATTCCTGAACGGCCGCATCATCGATCTGTCGTTCACCGCAGCGTGCAAGCTGGGAATCATCGGCAACGGCAGCGGGCTGGTCGACGTTGACAGCATCATCCCCGGCAGCGAACCGCCGACCTATGTCGCGTCGGCGGATGCCGCTGCCGCGGCCCGGTCCGCACCTTCACCAGCAAACGATCCGCCGGCACCTGCTCCGGCGCCGGCGTCTGCCGCCGTGCCGGCAACGCCTCGCGCCGCGACCGCGACGTCGCCCGCTGCCCCGACAGCGGTTGCGCTGCAGACGACGTCTGGCGCCGCCGCGGCACCGGACACGGCACCACCGCCCGATGGCGCGCCCCAGCAGCTTCCGGTAACGAGCGACGCCAGCGGCGTCTACCTGCAGTTCGGCGCATTCAGCTCGAAGGACAATGCGGACGATTTTCTGGCGCGGCTGCAGGTGCAGCTCGATTCACTCGCGCATCAGCTCCATATCCATTTCAAGGACGGGCTGTACAAGGTGCACGCCGGCCCCTACCGCAGCCGCGCACAGGCGCGCAGCGCCGCGGCGCGCATCAGCGCCAGGCTGGGGATCAAGCCGATGGTTTTAGTGCGGTGAGGGGTAAGGAGTGAGGAGTTGAGGTATCCGGCGCGCCTTGCGCGCCGCATTAATTTACGCCTCACCCCTCACGCGTCTCATAGAACATACCGCGCCAGATCTTCGCTCTGCGCCAGCGACTTCAGTCGCTCGTCGACGTAAGCGGCGTCTATGGTGAGTGCGCCGGGGCCCTGCTTGCCGGCGTCGAACAGGATGTCTTCCAGCAGCTTCTCCATCACCGTGTAGAGCCGCCGCGCACCGATATTCTCGGTTTTTTCGTTGACCTGCCACGCAATCTCGGCAAGGCGCTTGATCGCGTCTTCCGCAAACGTCAGTCTGATGCCTTCGGTTTCCAGCAGCGCCTCGTACTGCCGCGTCAGACAGGCGTCGGTATTGGTCAGGATCTGCTCGAAATCGGCGACCGACAGACTGGTCAGCTCGACGCGTATCGGGAAGCGCCCCTGCAGCTCCGGGATCAGGTCGGACGGTTTCGACAAATGAAACGCGCCGCTGGCGATGAACAGAATGTGATCGGTGCGGATCATGCCGTACTTGGTGGAAACGGTGGTGCCCTCGACCAGCGGCAGCAGGTCGCGCTGCACGCCCTGCCGTGACACGTCAACGCCGGCCGTCTCGGAGCGGCTGGCGACCTTGTCCATTTCGTCGATGAAGACGATGCCGTTCTGCTCGACATTCGCGATCGCGCGCGATTTCAGGTCCTCGTCGTTGATCAGCTTTGCCGCCTCTTCCTCGGTGACGAGCTTCATCGCGTCGCGCACCTTGAGCTTGCGCGGCTTCTTGCGGGTGCTGCCGAGATTCTGGAACATGCCCTGGATCTGCGACGTCAGGTCTTCCATGCCGGGCGGCGCAAAAATTTCCATGTGCGGCTGCACCGCGGCGACCTCGATCTCGATTTCCTTGTCGTCGAGATCGCCCTCGCGCAGCTTCTTGCGAAACTTCTGCCGCGTCGCGCCATCGGCATCGTGATCGGCAGTGAACCCGGCATCGCGCGCCGGCGGCAGCAGCACGTCGAGAATGCGCTCTTCGGCGAGGTCCTCTGCCTGATGGCGCACCTTGCGCGTTTCGTGCTCGCGCGTCTGCTTGATCGCGCTCTCGGCAAGGTCGCGGATGATGGTGTCGACGTCACGCCCGACGTAGCCGACCTCGGTGAACTTGGTCGCCTCGACCTTGATGAACGGCGCGTCCGCCAGCCGCGCCAGCCGCCGCGCGATCTCGGTCTTGCCGACGCCGGTGGGGCCGATCATCAGGATGTTTTTCGGCGTGATCTCGTGCTGCAGCGGCTCCGCCACCTGCATGCGCCGCCAGCGGTTCCTGAGCGCGATCGCCACCGCGCGCTTGGCGTCGTCCTGGCCGATGATGTGCTTGTCCAGTTCGTGGACGATTTCCTGGGGGGTCATTTGCGACATGTTAAATCCGTGAGGTGTGAGGAGTAAGGTGTGAGGAGTAAAAAGCACAAGGCGGCGCGCTCAGCGCGCCGGAAGTTTCAACTCCTCACGCCACACTCAATCAAGCGCTTCGACTACATGCTGCTGATTGGTATAAATGCAGATGTCGCCGGCGATTGCAAGCGCCTTGCCGACGATTTCGGTGGGCGCGAAATCGGTGTTGTCGAGCAGCGCGCGCGCCGCGGCCTGCGCATACGGGCCGCCGCTGCCGATCGCCGCGATGCCCTGCTCCGGCTCGATCACGTCGCCGCCGCCGGTAATGATCAGCGTGGTTTCGCGATCGGCGACGATCAGCATCGCCTCCAGCCGCCGCAGCATGCGGTCGGTGCGCCAGTCCTTCGCCAGTTCCACCGCGGAGCGCAGCAGATGGCCCTGGTGCTTCTCCAGTTGCGCTTCGAGGCGCTCGAACAGCGTCAGCGCATCGGCGCCGCCGCCGGCAAAACCGGACAGAATCTTGTTCTGATAGAGGCGGCGCACCTTGCGCGCGCCGGCCTTGACCACGGTGTTGCCCAGCGTCACCTGGCCGTCGCCGCCGAGCGCCACCTGGTTGCCGCGCCGGACGGACAAAATCGTCGTACTGCGGATTTTTTCGATCGTCATGAAATTTCCGGAACGGGACACGGAAGCGCGGCAGGGTCACTGCCGCGAAACCGTCCGGCCGCGAAGACCGGACGAAATCCGATTATAGCGCGATTCCGCGTGGCCGCCGCGACCGGAATACGGACAATGGCGGCCACACCGGACACCGCCGTGAAAGCGGCTCGCCGGCCTTCATCGCGTCAGCATCGCGCGGCACATGGGGTATTACACATCACGCGGCAAACTGTGCCTTTTTCGAGGCGTGATA
>JBDZVW010000321.1:0-3544 GCA_040255885.1 Betaproteobacteria bacterium | reverse complement strand
ACGATATAAACCCACCATGGCGGGTTCGCCAGTCCATTGGCCAGAAATTCCAGCAGCATTACTCTCCTTCGCCCTTGAATCCGAAAATAATAGTTATGTAAATCAGTCTAGACTAATTCAGGGTGCCAGGCAAAACCTTTCGACCGACGGATTACCGCGATGTGGGAAAAATTCCGTGAATCGCATCGTCTTCAGATGCTTGGCCTGATGATATTTTGCCGAATATGACAAAAATTTCTATATGATCTGAGCAATACGCTGAATTTGATCCTTTATCGTGGTGCCCGGTCTTCCGTATGTGCGTGAGCGCGATGCTGCTGCCAGTTGTTCCAGTAAGCTGCGCATAGTGGTCGATTCGAACGTAGTAGAAGCAGATTTTCCGCATTATGGTATTCGGCGGCGTAGGTCAGGTTGTAGCTACCGGTAATTACCGCGCAGTCGGATGCACCGGGATCGATGACAAGAACCTTGTTGTGGGCGGCCGCGTGATCGGCGTCCAGCAGTACCGGCACCCCGCTCTCCATCAGCATTCTGATTACATGCGCTGAAACGGTGCGTGCCTGCTCCGCATCCGCGATCACCGTTACATCAACGCCGCGCCGGTGCGCGCGAATCAGTGCGTGGGCAATGCCGCGATGGGTGAAACTGTACACCTGCACCAGTACGCGGCGCTGCGCATGATCGATTGCCTGAATGATGAGGCCGGCCGCATCGTCATCCGGAGTGAATGCGTATTGCACCGTGCCCTGCGCCGGAAACGGGCGCAGCGGCGGCGGCGCGTGCGCTGCTGGCGCCGGTCCTGAAAACATCATGAAAATCGGAATCAACAGGCGGATTGAAAAAGCTGAACCGCCAAGGCACCAGGGCCGCCGGGGAAAAACACGGCAAAAACCAACTGCAACCGCAGAGACGCAAAGGCACAGAGGAACGCAAAGGGCAACCAAATCAGAAGTTCTGTGTGACATTTCCTTGCGTCTTCGTGTCTTTGCGGTCATCGCTTTTGCGCGTGTTTGTCTCTGCCTTACGCCGTGCGCTCGAGCGCAGCGGCGAAAAAGCCGTCGGTATTATGGCGGTGCGGATCAAGCTCCAGAAATTCGCCGCATTCCAGCGTGATGTGGTGCTGCGCCAGGACGTCGCTGCAGTGGACGACGCGGAACTCCGGATGATTATTCAGAAACGGGGTGATGATATCCATGTTTTCGTCCGGCAGCAGGCTGCAGGTTGCATAAACCAGCCGTCCGCCAGGTTTCACCAGTGCTGCTGCGGCGGTCAGGATCGACGTCTGCTTTTTTACGAGCTCCGCGATCGATTGTGGTGATTGCCGCCACTTGAGATCGGGATTGCGCCGCAGCGTGCCGAGTCCGCTGCATGGCGCGTCCACCAGCACGCGGTCGATCTTGCCGCTGAGGCGCCTGATGCGCGCGTCGTGCTCACTCGAAATCACGTGCGGGAAGACGTTGGACAGGCCCGAGCGCGCCAGCCGCGGCCGCAGGCGCTCGAGCCGTCGCGGTGCCGTGTCGAACGCATACAGCCGTCCGCGCGACCGCATCAGCGCGCCCAGCGCGAGCGTCTTGCCGCCGGCACCAGCGCAGAAATCGACGACCAGGTCGTGGCGCCGCGGCGCCACCAGATAGGCCAGCAGCTGGCTGCCTTCATCCTGTACCTCGATCGCCCCTTCGGTAAACAATGGATGGCGATTGATCGCCGGCTTGCCGGCGAGCCGCACGCCGACCGGCGAGTAGGGAGTGGCTTGTGCCGCGATACCATCGGATGCCAGGCGCTCGAGCACTGCGTCACGATCCATTTTCAGTGTATTGACACGCAGATCAAGCGGCGCCGGTTCCTGCAGCGCGCGGCCCAGCGCCAGCACGCCAGCCGCGTCCATGTGAGAGCCGAGGCGCTGCGCCAGCCAGTCCGGCAACTCGGCTTTCACCGACGGCGGCAGCGCTGTGATGTCGATCGCCTTGAGCGTTTCAGCCCATTGTATTTCGGTGTCGGAAAGAGCAGCCGTGAGCCGGCGTACGCTGATGCCGGCAAAACGGATGAGGAATGCCACCAGCTTGCGGCGCGCCGGCACCTCCGGCGCGAGCGCGTCGAGGGTGCGCAGATGGCGCAATACGCCGAACACCGCTTCGGCGATGAACGCGCGATCGCGCTGCCCGAGGTCGGGGTGATGACGGAAACGGGCGCTCAGTACGCTGTCCGCCGGGCGCGAAAATGCCAGCACGTCATCGAGCGCGTCGGCCGCTGCGTCGAGCTGCGCGCGCGAAGGCGGCGCCAGATTCATTTGCCGCTCACCTGGATATCGGTGATCAGCTGTTCGCCGGAAAGCTCGCCGTCGCGCCCGAAGAACTGCACCTTGACCGGCAGATAGCGGTATTGCGGCGCGAGCCATACTTCGAGGCTCTCTTCACCCGGTGCCGGCATCTGCCGGACCGGGATCGTGTCGATGTCGCCCAGCGGCGTTTTCACGGTTTCATGCGCACCAATTTTGAGCGCATAGTCGTCGAGATTCTTGCCATTGGTGATCGGCATGTGAATCACGCCCGGCTTGAGCGGTATCTGTGCCAGCTGCCAGGCAAAGCTCATCAGGTCCTGCGCGCCCGGTTTCAGCGGTATCGTGCGCCGCTTGTCAGGCGTGCCAAGGGTAATCGTCATTCGTTTCCAGTCGAATTGCGCGTGCGCCTGCTCGATGTCGCTGCGGCGCTCGCGCACGAAATCAAACGATTGTGGCCGCAGGCCGTGGGATGTCACGGTGCCGTGGCTGGTGTACGACAGCCGGTAGCGTATCACTGCTGCCAGGCCGACTGTCTGCGCGACGCTGGTCAATTGATAGCGGTTTGCATTGACCTTCCAGTCCTGGATGGTCCGGCCAACCAGAAAGCGGTCGCTGCCCAGATACAGGTCGTACGTAATGCGGCTTTGCGCCGGCAATCGGCGCACGGGTCCCGGATATGGCGCGGCGGGTGTTGCGGCGACAGCGGGTGCGGACGGCGCTGCGGCGGCAGGCGGTGGCACGGCTTCGTGCGAGGCGCCGTGCGGTACGGCGATTACCGGCGGCGCGGTGCGTTTGTGCGGGGTGGCAGCCGCCCGGTGTTGGGGCTGCGGTTTGTGGCGTGGCGGGTGCGGTTGCGATTTTGCGGCCGGTTCGGAAGCGGTTCGGGATTTGGGTACCGGTTTCGGCTTCGTTTCCGGCTGCGGCGACGGTGACGGCGCAGCCGTTACTGCCGGTTGCGGCGGCAATGGAGCAAGTTGAGCGGTGAGCGGCGGCGGCGCTTCGACTTCGCGCGGTGCACGAATCTTCAGAGAGAACAGCACGATTGCGTGCACCAGCAGGGACAGCACGATTGCCGCGAGAACGCGGACAATCAAATCCCGGTGCGCAATCACAGGTTCGTAAGCACTTACAATAGAGTCAATCTGCCACGGGCGGCGAGAGCAGCGTGCCGGCCGTCGCTGCTTCCCCCTGCAGAACCACGCGTCCGTCGTCGGTCAGCGTCAGCCGGTCTTCGCAGAACCAGCGCAGCGCCTGCGGATAGATGCG
>JBDZVW010000033.1:0-14023 GCA_040255885.1 Betaproteobacteria bacterium | reverse complement strand
CGCGTCGCGCTGTTCATGAAGAATCAGCCGCATTACCTGGAGGTGTTGTACGCGGCGTGGCACGCCGGGCTGGTCGCGGTACCGATCAACGCCAAGCTCCACCCACGTGAATGCGCGTGGATCATCGAAAACAGCGGCGCGCGCGTGTGTTTCTGTTCGTCCGACGTGGAACTGGCGATTGCATCCCGAGCCATCGACGGCCTGGACGCGCTGATCACCGCCGGTTCAGCGGAATACCGCGCACTGCTGAACGGCGAGCCGGCGTCACTTTACGACACTGGCCGCCCGGACGATCTCGCATGGCTGTTCTACACCTCCGGCACCACCGGCCGTCCCAAGGGCGCGATGCTCTCGCACCGCAATCTGGTGGCAATGAGCATGAATTATTTCGTCGACGTCGATGCCGTCGCTGAGCGCGACACGATGATTCATGCGGCGCCGCTGTCGCACGGCTCCGGACTGTACGGTCTGCCGCATCTCGCCGCGGGTGCCAACCAGGTGATCCCGGAAAGCGGCGGCTTCGATCCTGACGAAACGCTCAAACTGATTGCGCGCTGGCCGGGCGCCAGCTTCTTTTTCGCGCCGACGATGGTCAAGCGCCTGGTACGCGCACCGGCGCTCGGTGCCGCCAACGTCTGCAACCTGAAAACCATCGTTTACGGCGGCGCGCCGATGTATCTGGCTGACGCACAGGAAGCGCTGCGGGCGCTGGGGCCGAAGCTGGTACAGATCTACGGTCAGGGCGAAGCGCCGATGACGATCACCGCGCTGGCGCGCGAGGATCACGTCGATGCGGGCCAGCCGCGCTACCTCGAACATCTGGCGTCGGTCGGTGTTGCACGCACCGACGTCGAAGTGCGCACCGTAAACGGCGGCGGACATGAGGCCGGGCCCGGCGAAATCGGCGAAGTGGTGTGTCGCGGTGACGTCGTGATGACCGGCTACTGGAACAACCCGGAGGCGACGCGGACGGCGTTGCACGACGGCTGGCTCCACACCGGCGACATGGGCAGTTTCGACGACAGCGGTTATCTGACGCTGAAAGACCGCTCGAAGGACATGATCATTTCCGGCGGGTCCAACATCTATCCGCGCGAAATCGAGGAAGTGCTGCTCGCGCATCCGCGGGTCGCGGAGGCATCGGTGGTCGGACGCAGCGACCCGGAATGGGGCGAAACGGTGATCGCGTTCGTCGTCGCCCGGCCCGGGGAACGGCTGGCCGCCGCCGAGCTGGACGCGCTGTGCCTGCAACGCATCGCGCGCTTCAAGCGGCCGCGCGGCTACCGTTTCGTCGATGCACTGCCGAAGAACAATTACGGCAAGGTGCTGAAGACCGAGCTGCGACAGCAGCTGGAAGCCGAGGCAAGCGAGCAGGCATAGCTACACGTGGTGGATTCTCACCCGCGGTCGCGGAAAAAGCCATTGAGCTGTGCGCCGGGCACCGCGCCGGCAAAGCCGTCGAAACGGCCGTCGACCAGCGCCTGTGCGGCGTGCATGAATCCACCCCACGCGGCGCGCGCCAGTGCACCGCCGACGCTGATGCGCCGCACGCCGAGTGCCGCTACATCCTGCAGCGTGAATTCGGACGTCGATCCGATCAGCAGGTTCACCGGCTTGGGCGCCACCGCGGCGACGACTGTCTCGATCTGTTCGCGCGTCCGGATGCCCGGCGCATACAGACAGTCGGCACCGGCGTCGGCATAGGCCTTCAGGCGCGCGACCGTATCGTCGAAGTCCGGCACGCCAACGAAGAAGTTTTCGGCACGGCCGACCAGCAGCGTATCGCCGCCGGTGTCGTCGATCGCCCGGCGCGCTGCCTTCAGCCGTTCCACGGCGACGTCGATCGGAAACAGCGGAGACGCCGTGTTGCCGGCGGAATCCTCGATCGACAAGCCGGCGACACCGGTGGCAACGGCGAGCTTGACGCTTTCGGCAACACCAGCAGGATCAGCGCCGAAGCCGTTCTCGAAATCCGCGTTGACCGGCAGGTCCGTCGCGCCGACGATGTCGCGCAGATAGGCGAGGGCAACGTCGCGGGACACGCTATTGTCGGCATGGCCGACAGACCAGGAGAATCCGGAGCTGGTCGTCGCCACCGCCTTGAAGCCCAAACTCTGCAGGTAGCGGGCGCTGCCGGCATTCCACGGATTCGGCAGAATGAAACAGCCGGACGCGTGCAGCGCGCGGAATGCGGCACGTTTTTCGGCAGTCGTGCTGGCCATGGCTTTCCCTTCCTCAATCAGACTGATCTGCGAGCAGCAGCTTCAGATCGTGCACATAATCCGTCGCCGGCACACCGTAGCCGGCGAACAGCCGCAACCGTCCCTGCGGATCGAAAATATAAGTTCCGGCTGAATGATCGACGCTGTAATTGCCGGAACCGCCATCCGACTGTTTCTGATAGACAACGTGAAATTCCTTCGCCGCCGCGGCGGTCGCAGCGGCGTCACCATACAGGCCAATGAAGCTCGGATTGAATGCCGGAACGTACTGCTTCAGCACCTGCGGCGTATCGCGTGCCGGATCCACGGTCACGAACAGCACCTGTATCCGTTTGGCGTCGGCGCCGAGCTGTTGCATGACCTGCGCCAGTTCGGCCATCGTCGTCGGACACACGTCGGGGCAGTGCGTGTAGCCAAAGAACAGCACCACCGCCTTGCCCTTGAAGTCGGCCAGGCTGCGTGGCTGGCCATTGAAATCGGTGAGATGGAAATTCTGGCCGAAGCGGGCGCCGGTGATGTCGGTCAGCTTGAACGACGGCCTGGTTTCGCCGCCACAGGCGGCCACCAGCACCGCGAACAGCAGTGCCAGCGCAATCGGGAGCCACTTTCTCATGTGCAACACCCGGCGTCAGCCTTGCTGCGCGCCGTGTTCAGAAATACAGATAGTGGTCGATCAGCAGCGCCGTGAACAGCAACGCGAGATAGAGGATCGAGTATTTGAAAGTTTTCTGCGCCAGGCGGTCGCTGTAAGCGACATAAATCCTGACCGCGTAATACAGAAACACGCCATCGAGTGCCAGCGCCGAAACGAGGTAGATCAGCCCGCTCATGCGCGTCGCATACGGCAGCAGCGTCACCGCAAACAGGATCAGCGTGTACAGCAGCACGTGCAGGCGCGTGAACTTGTCGCCGTGCGTCACCGGCAGCATCGGCATGCCGGCTTTCGCGTACTCGTTCTTGCGGTAGAGCGCGAGCGCCCAGAAGTGCGGCGGCGTCCACGCGAAAATGATCAGAAACAGCAGCAGCGCGTCATGCGACACGCTGCCGGTAACCGCCGCCCAGCCCAGCACCGGCGGCATCGCGCCGGACGCGCCGCCGATCACGATGTTCTGCGGCGTCATCGGCTTCAGCAGTACCGTATAAATGACCGCATAGCCGACGAAGGTGCCAAGCGTCAGCCACATCGTCAGCGGATTGACGAGGCTGTACAGCAGATAAAGGCCGGCACCGCCGATCACGCCGGCGAACACCAGCGTTTCGGCCGACGACACCTGGCCGCGCGGCAGCGGACGGTAACGCGTGCGCGCCATCACCGCGTCCATTTTCTGCTCGACCAGGCAATTGATCGCCGCGGCCGCGCCGGCGATCAGCGCGATGCCGATGGTCCCGGCGAGCAACGGCTGCACCGGCACCATGCCGGGCGTCGCGAGGAACATGCCGATCACCGCCGTGAAGACGATCAGCGACACCACCCGCGGCTTGGTCAACCGGAAAAATTCCGAAAGGCGCGACGGATGTCCGTGCGAGTGCGAAGCGGTGCTGCTGCCGGTGGAGGCCATCTATCGAAAAAACGGGCGGGAAAACCTGAAGTTTAGCACCACCAGCGTTATCAGCAAAAGTGCGGCCCCGGCATTGTGTGCGACCGCCACCGGCAGCGGCAGTGAAAACACGACGTTGCTGATGCCGAGCGCCACCTGCAGCATGACCAGCACCAGCAGCACGGCACCGTAGCGGCGTGCCCCGGCGCTCGCCAGCATCGCCACAGCCAGCGTCACCAGGTAAATGAAGGTCACCAGCGCGCCGACCCGGTGCGTCCAGTGGATCGCGGTCAGCGCCTGATACGAAAGCGGCGCGCCGCTGGCGGTGACGCCCAGTCCGCGCACCAGCTGGAAACCGTGCCGGAAGTCCATCTGCGGCACCCAGACACCGTGACAGGTCGGAAAATCGGTGCACGCCAGCGCCGCGTAATTGGTGCTGACCCATCCACCCAGGATCATTTGCACGACGAGAATGACGAGGCCGAGCATGATCCACGGCCGCAATGCGCGCCGGCGCTCTTCGGCGACGCCGGCCGCCGGCCGCAGCTGCCGCACCACAAGCCACGCCAGCAGCGCCAGCGTCGCCATGCCGCCGATCAGGTGCAGCGTGACGATCACCGGCTTCAGCAGCAATGTCACCGTCCACATGCCGAGCGCCGCCTGCAGGATGACCAGCAGCACCAGAAAGGTCGGCAGCGTCGGCGACTGCGCCAGTACACGCCGTTGACGCCACGCGATGATCGCGATGATCAGGATCAACAGTCCCAGCGTGCCGGCGAGATAGCGGTGGCCCATCTCCTTCCACGCCTTGGCCGGCTCGACTGGACGGTTCGGGTAGGCCTGGTCGGCACGCGCCAGCGCGTGCGGCTGGTCGGGTACCGTCATGTGCCCGTAACAACCGGGCCAGTCAGGGCAACCGAGACCGGCGTCGGACAGGCGCACGAATGCGCCGACCACCACGACGATGAACGCCAGGCAGGCCGTGACGAGAACGATTTTCTTGAACATTATTCGGTTACCCCACCTGCGAGACTTTCAGCAGCCGCGCGATGTCCTTCTTGATCTTGCTCGGATCGGCGTGCGGCGGATAGCGCATCATCAGGTTGCCCTGCGGATCGATGACGTAGATGTGATTGCGCACCGAGTCGGCTGCCGGAAACGCCGCCAGCAGCCGGCTGCCGGCGGCACGCACCATCCACATGCCGTGGTAGGCGGCGACCGCCTTCGGCGCCGGCGCGGCATCGTCCGCGATCAGCCATACGCGCTCGATACGGTCCTGATCCTTGCCCTGTGTCAGCCGCACCTGGCGCATGATGTAGAGCTTGCGAAAACAGGCCTCGTCGCATTTGCCGGAGTCGGCCATGATGAATATCCACTTGCCACGCAGCTCGCTGAGGCGAAACGGCTTGCCGTTCGCAAGGGTCAGCGAGCCGTCCGGCACCGGCGTCGGCTTCAGCAACTGGCCGTAATTCATCTCGCCGAATGGCCGCCAGTAATAGTAGACAAGGTACGATGCCACCACCGGCGCGACGCACAGCAGCGTGACCAGCCCGATGACGATTCGTGCCTTACGTTTCGGGTTTGCGGCTGACATGAACGAGCACGTAATACACAATGATGAGCAGACTGAACACGGTCCACTGAAACGCGTAACCGTAATTGCGGTCCATGCCGAGGTCCGGCGCTTCCCACTTTCTCACCAGGCCGTCGGCAAATGCATTCTGCTGCCGGATCACGACCGGCTGAATATCGAGCGGCACGTGCCGGCGATAGCGCTCGATGGTCAGGTTTTCCCAGATGCGGCCCTGCCTGACATCCGACGACAGTTCGATGAACCGTTTGCTCGGAACCACCGCCAACCCCGTCACCTTCACCTCGCCCTGCGGCGTCGGCACGTCGGGCACCCGGCGATCGCCGGCAGCCGGCACCCAGCCGCGATTGACCAGCACATACCTGGGACCGGATCCGATCTCCAGAGGCGTGACGACGTCATAACCTGCGACACCGTTCAGGACCTTGTTGTCAAGATAGATCGTGTATTTCGGCGCGAAACGGCCGCGCACCTCGACCCGCCGGAAACGAACCGACTGCGGATCCACCGTCGCGGCCGAGAGCCTGACAGGCGAATCGCGGTTGAGCGCCGCGAGATGCTGCCCGAGCTCGCGTTTCTGCTGCGCGCGCGAGAATTGCCAGAACGCGGCGGTGACCGTCAGCGCCAATCCAACGGCGCATATCACGGTGGGCCACAGGCGCGGCTTGAAATCGTAGCGGTCGAACAAAGTGACAGTCAATGCGGCTTGGGTTATAGTCCGCAACGAGGCCGCCGCGTGAGAATAGTCGTTTTCATCTTCATCGCACTGATCCTGTACAGCCTGTTCTCGGGACTATATTTCGTAGTCAAGGACAAGGGGCAATCGGATCGTGCAGTCAAGGCCTTGACGTGGCGGGTGGTGCTGTCCATTGCAATCTTCGCGATCCTCATGCTGAGTTTCCACTTTGGGCTGATCGGCGGCAAGATTTAAAGTTCCATCAGGTTTTCACGACATCCGGCAGAAAAAAGCCGCACGGATGTGCGGCTTTCAAGGCTTCCACTCAATCCCGCACCGGCGCAGGATTTTTCGTTTCCGTCACCTCTCCATCGTTTCGTGCAATGGCCGCCCGGTATTTCGATGGGTCGTTTCTCTCGTCTTTCACGCCAGCCAGTAAACGAAGATGAACAGCAGCAGCCACACCACGTCGACGAAGTGCCAGTACCAGGACACACCTTCGAATCCGAAATGATGCTCGGGCTTGAAATGGCCGGCAAGGCAGCGTCCCAGGATAACGATCAGCATGATCGTGCCCACCGTCACGTGGAAGCCGTGGAACCCGGTCAGCAGAAAGAATGTCGCGCCGTAGGCGCCGGCGCCCAGCGTCAGCCCCTGGTGGAAATACGCGTGATAGTACTCGTAGCCCTGCAGGCACAGGAAGACGATCCCCAGCCCGATCGTCAGTATCAATCCAAGAATCAATTGCCAGCGCCGGTCTTTCTTCAAGCCCCAGTGCGCCCACGTCACCGTCGCGCCGGATGTCAACAATATTAGCGTATTGATCGCAGCGATGCCCCACGCTTCCATCGGCGTGAACTGCAGTCCTGCCAGACCGGGACCGGCAGTCGGCCACGCTGCCGTGAAGTTCGGCCACAGCATCTTGCTGTGCGCCAGGCTGCCGAGATCGGGTACCGAAATCACGCGCATGAAGAACAGCGCGCCGAAGAATGCTCCGAAGAACATCACTTCGGAAAAAATGAACCAGCTCATGCTCCAGCGGTACGATACGTCGACCTGCTCGTTGTAGCGGCCGGACTCGCTTTCGTGGGCCACGCGATGGAACCAGCCCACCAGCATCAGCACCAGGAAGCCGACGCCGATCGCGATCAGAATCGGGCCTATCGTCCAGTTGCCCCACATCCACACCACGGTGCCCATGGCCATCAGCAGCAGCGCCAACGCTCCCCACAACTGCCAGTGCGACGGACCTGGATAATAATAATGTGTTGCTTGACCCGACGTCATCGATCTTCTCCTTTTAGCATCTCATTCTGGAACCGTTTACCGGTCTTGGTCATCCCGTAATGTCATTTACTTGCCGACACGCACAATGCATCAGCCAGTAGCGAAATGCGCCAGCCCGATCAGCACGCCCACCAGCAGCGCGGCACCCAGCAGACCGCCAATAATGATCTGCACGGGCCGGATCGTAACCGCGTCGCGATCGAGGTCGGATTCCTTGCGGACGCCGAAAAACGACCAGAACACCGCTTTCGCCACTCGCAGCGGTGTCGCCTTGCGTGCGCTCCTGTCGTCGTTTGCCGCCATGCCTACACCGGCTCGCGCTGCTGCGATTCCGGCACCTCGAAGAACGTGTATGACAGCGCAACGTATTCCACTGCAGCGGGCAGCGACGGATCGAGCACAAATACCACCGGCATCCGCCGGCGTTCGCCCGGCGCCAGCGTCTGCTGTGCGAAACAGAAACACTGCAGTTTCTGGACATGCAATGCCGCAAGCTGCGGCGCATAACTCGGTATCGCGCGGCCGGTTATCGCACGCGCGGACTGGTTGCTCACTTCGAATTCGACCTGCACCAGTTCACCCGGATGCACCCTGATCTGCGATTGCAGCGGCATGAATTGCCACGGCAGACCCGGGATCAGGTTCGTGTCGAACTGGACCGTGACCAGACGCGACGCATCGACTTGCGTGTTGGCCGCTACCTGTTGCGTCTGCGCCGGACCATACAGCCCGACGGCCACGCAGATTTTCTTGTAGAACGGAATCAGCGCAAAGCCGAACCCGAACATCAGCACTGCAATGACGGCCAGCTTGGCTGCCGTTACGCGGCTTTCCCACTGCGCGCTCACCAGTGCCATTTCGGGAACCAGTGATCGACGATCACGGCCGGATTGACCCAGTGATTCGCGATCACCGCGAGGAAAAATCCGAGCGCCACGAAAGCCAGTATGATCGCCGTTCGTACGTTACGCGCGCGCAGTCGGTTTTCGTCTTTGCTGCCGTTCACAAACAACGCCCCTTACTTGACGACCGGCGGCGTCTCGAAGCTGTGATAAGGCGCCGGTGACGGGATCGTCCATTCCAGGCCCTGCGCACCTTCCCACGGCTTGTCGGCCGCCTTGGCACCACCACGCGCGCATTTGACGACGACGATCAGCAACAGAATCTGCGCGGCCCCGAAGCCCCAGGCGCCGATGCTCACCACCCGGTTGAGATCGGTGAACTGCAGCGCATAGTCAGGGATGCGGCGCGGCATGCCGGCCAGCCCGAGGAAGTGCATCGGGAAGAAGCCGATGTTGAAAAATATCATCGACAGCCAGAAATGCCACTTGCCGAGCGTTTCGTCGTACATGTGGCCGGTCCATTTCGGCAGCCAGTAATAAAGGGCCGCATACATCGAGAACAGTGATGCCGCCACCATCACGTAATGGAAGTGACCGACGACGTAATAGGTGTCCTGCATCTGAATGTCCACTGGCGCCACCGCGAGAATCAGGCCGGTAAAGCCGCCGATCATGAACACCCAGATGAAGCCGATCGCAAACAGCATCGGCGTCTCGAAGCTGAGCGATCCCTTCCACATGGTGGCCGTCCAGTTGAAAATCTTCACCCCGGTCGGCACCGCGATCAGCATCGTGCAATACATGAAGAACAGCTGCGCCGCGGCCGGCATGCCGACCGTGAACATGTGGTGCGCCCACACCAGGAACGACAGGATCGCGATCGACGCCAGCGCATAGACCATCGACGAATAGCCGAACAGCGGCTTGCGCGAAAACGCCGGAATCACTTCGGAGATCAGGCCGAATCCCGGCAGGATCATGATGTACACCTCGGGGTGACCGAAGAACCAGAAGATATGCTGGTACATCACCGGGTCGCCGCCGCCGGCGGCGTTGAAGAAATGGGTGCCGAAATGGCGGTCAAACAGCAGCATCGTCACGGCACCCGCCAGCACCGGAATCACCGCGATCAGCAGGTAGGCGGTGATCAGCCAGCTCCACACGAACAGCGGCATTTTCATCATCGTCATGCCGGGTGCGCGCAGGTTGAGGATGGTGGTGATGATGTTGATCGAACCCATGATCGACGACACGCCCATGATATGGATCGCGAAGATCGCCATGTCCATGCCGGGGCCCATCTGCTCGGAGAGCGGCGCGTACATCGTCCAGCCCGCAGCATTGGCGCCACCGGGTGCGAAGAACGAACCCAGCATCAGTATCCCGCCGGACACGAGCAACCAGAAACTCATGTTGTTCATCCGCGGAAACGCCATGTCGGTGGCACCGATCATCATCGGTATCTGCCAGTTCGCGAACGCGACGAACGCCGGCATGATCACGGAGAAAATCATGATCAGGCCATGCATCGACGTTAGCTCGTTGAAGAACGCGGGCTCCACGATCTGCATCCCCGGCGAAAAAAGCTCGGCGCGTATCGTCATCGCCAGCAGGCCGCCGACGAGGAACATGCACGCAACAAAGATGAAGTACAGCGTGCCGATGTCCTTGTGATTGGTGGTCGTCAGCCAGCGCATGATTCCGGTCGGATGATGCGCATGGGCATCATGACCGTGAACGTGGGTGGTATCGGGTGTATGTGCGGCTTCCATATCGAATTCTCCCGCTGGCTTATTTGCGCAGGGCCTTGACTTCGGCAGGGGTCACCATGCCGAAATTGTTGCCCCAGCTGTTACGTTCGTACGTAATGACTTCCGCGATCTCGGTATCGTTCAGGCGCGGCCCCCACGCCGGCATCGCGGTACCTTTTACGCCGTGGAGCACGGTTTTGATGTGTTCCTCTTTCGGTCCCTTGACGATGGGCCCGTCTTTGAGCGCCGGGAAGGTGTTCGGGATGCCCATGCCGTTCGCTTGATGGCAGGCCGCGCAGTTGGCGCTGTAGACCTTGGCACCGGCCTTCACCAGTTCATCCTTGGTCCATGTCTTATCCGGATTTTCGGAGGCGGTCTTTTCGGTTCCGCTCTTCTTCTGATCCGCCAGCCAGGTCTTGTAATCGGCCGGTGACACCGCCTTGACGACAATCGGCATGAACCCGTGGTTCTTGCCGCACAGCTCGGCGCACTGTCCGCGGTAAGTGCCGGGCTTGTCGACCTTGAACCACGTGTCGCGGATGAATCCGGGGATCGCGTCCTGCTTCACGCCGAACGCCGGCACCCACCACGAGTGGATCACGTCACCGGCGGTGAGCAACAGCCGGATCTTCTCACCGGTCGGCACCACCAGTGGATGGTCGACTGCCAGCAGATAATTCGCGTCCTTCGGTTTCTGATTGTTGATTTCTTCCATCGGCGTCGCCAGATTGCTGTAGAAGCCGACGCCCTGGTTCAAATAATCGTAGTGCCATTTCCACTGGTAGCCGGTGACCTTGATCGTCATGTCCGGCGCCGAGGTGTCTTTCATGTATACCACCACGCGGGATGCAGGATAGGCGACTCCGGCCAGAATCAGCAGGGGGATGACGGTCCAGATGATTTCGATGGTGGTGTTTTCGTGGAAATGCGCCGCCTGGTGGCCGATCGACTTGCGGTGGCGAATCACGGAGTAAGTGATCGTCCCGAAAACGCCGATGAAGATGATGACGCAGATCCAGAAAATCAGCTGGTGCAGATTGTAGATATCATGCGCGACCGGCGTGACCGGCGTCTGGAAATTGAAACTTGCCCCATCCTGGCGCACACCGGCCAAGGCAAGCCCCGGCATCATCAAGGCTGCCGCCAGGGCCAGGCCTTTAAACCACTTGCTGGTCATGCTTCCCCCAATAAACAAAGCACAAATCTCCGTGTCCGGTTCACCAGCCGGCCACCGTGTCCAATGTTCCGCGCGCTGCTAGTACGCGCCACGCAGTTCACGGCGCAGCGCACTCGCGACGTCGATCCGTTCTTCAGCGGTCAGAAACCGCCCGAACTCGACCTCCCTGCCACGCGAGCGCAGCGCAAGGCGGCTGCCGTCGACAGCACACACCACCCGCGCCCAGTAACGATCCAATTCGATACGCCGTACGTGATCCACTTCAACAAACTCGAACAGCAGCCGGTCGCCGGAAATCGCGAGACGCTCGTAGTCTCCGGCATGCAGGCCAATGTAGCGAAACGCCAGAAACAGCCCGACGATTTCCAGGCCGCCAAAAGGCAGTATCGGCCACGCACCGCCCACCACCAGAAACGTCAACCCGATGCTGAGCGTCACAAAAAGAACGAAGCCGAAAACAAGATTTCGGCCGGATGATGAAAGGGAGTTATTGCGCCTGGCAGTAACAGAATAGCCGGGCAACGCCCCCGCCACTGCCTCGTTCATCATGCGAATCAATCCCGACAAATCGGTGAATCGAGCTTCGTTTCGGGCTGCTGAAATCTATCATACGCCTTGAACCAAGGCAACTAAAACCCTGTTCCGATGCGCGCTATTGCGTTCGTGTCAGGCGTTTTCGACAACCGTTGCATCCAGCATTTCAGCGGCACGGCGCCAGTCCGCCGTTGCCAGCGGCGGAATATATGCCAGCCGCGGCGCCGCGATGCGCGCGTCGAGCGCGGCAATGTTCTGTGCCGGATCGCCCATGCCGGGATCGATGCCGTTCGCGACCCAGCCCGCAAGCGTCAGTCCGCGCGCCCGGATCGCGGCGGCGGTCAGCAATGCATGATTGAGACAGCCGAGCCGCAGCCCGACCACGAGAATCACCGGCAGCGCCAGGCGGCACGCCAGGTCCGCGGTGTCGTCGCACGCGTTCAGCGGCACGTAAAATCCGCCGACACCTTCGACGATCACCGTCCCGGCGGTGCGCGCCAGTGCGGCAAACGCGGCTTCGATGCGCGCCAGTTCGATCGATTCGCCGGCCTGCCCGGCGGCGATGTGCGGCGCGATCGGCGGCACGAAATGATACGGATTGATCAGCTCACGCGGTGCACTGACGCCGGACGCCGCGATCAGATTTTCAACGTCTTCGTTACGCCACTCGTCCGCAACGCGTTCGCAGCCTGATGCCACCGGCTTCATGCCGATCGCGCGCCGTCCACGGGATGCAAACGCATGAAGCAATGCGCACGACACCAGTGTCTTGCCGACGCCGGTATCGGTGCCGGTCACGAAATAACCGCCGGTTTTCACGTCGCGCGCCTGTCGAAATGCAGATGAATCGGCTGCAGATCATCTGCACGATGACGCCGCTGCGACATCCAGGCGTGTCCGTACACCACTTCGAAAGTCGCCGGCAGCCGGCCGTCGCGGCGCAACGGTTCGTAGCCGCGCGCCACCGCCGCCAGCGCGGCCTTGCCCGACAAGCCGGACGGACGCCCGTGGAGCGCGTTGCGTGCGCCGATCGCCTTCAGATCGCGCATCAGCGCACGCACGTCGGCATAGGTCAGCGTCACATATTCCATGTCCATCACCGGATCGGCGAACCCCGCCGCCAGCAGCATGTCGCCGAGATCATGCATGTCGATGAAGCGGTTCACGTGCCGGTGCGCATCCGCCGCAGCGTACGCGGCGCGCAATTCCTTCAGTGTGTCCGGTCCCAGCGTGCTGAACATCAGCAGGCCGCCCGGCGCCAGCACGCGCGCGATCTCGGCAAACGCCGTTTCCGCATCATTGACCCATTGCAGTGCGAGGCTGGACCACACCATGCCCGCCACCGCGTCTTTCAGCGGCAGCTGCTCGATGTCGCCGCACACGGCCTGCGCCGCAGCCGCGCCGAACGGCAGCAGCCGGCGCGGCAACCGTGCGCGCGCACGGTGCAGCATCGCCGGCGCGATGTCGAGCGCGACGATTGCCGCCTTGCGATAGCGTTCGCGCAGGCCGGACAGTGCATTGCCGGTGCCGCAGCCGGCATCCACGATCAGCGCAGGCTCATGCTTGATGTAGTCGAGCCGGCCCAGCATGCGCCGGCATACTTCGTGCTGCAGCACCGCCGCCGCGTCATAATTATCCGCCGCGCGGTCGAATGCCTGCCGCATGCGGCGCTTGTCCACCAGAAGATCGTCACTCATTCACAAAATCCGCAATCAGTGTTGCCGCCATCTGCGGCTGCGACAGGAACGGCGCGTGCGCGCATGCGTCCATCATTCGCACGCGCGCCGCGGGCAACGCACCGCCGAGCCAGCATGCCGCGCCGGACGGCACCAGCGCGTCGCATCCACCGTGTATCACGAGCGTCGGCTGGCGCACCGCGTCGAGCGTGCCGCGCAAATCCGTGTCGCGCAGCATGTGCAACCCTGCCGTCAGCGCAGCGGGATCAGGCAGTTGCTGCTGCGCAGCGCGGCGCAGCCACATACGCACTGCTTTGGAACGCGCATCGCCGTGCGCCTGCAGGTCCGCGAAACGCGCCAGCGTTTTCACGCGATCACGTTCGAAATCACGCTCGAACGCGTCGAATACCGGCCGCCGCATTCCATGCGGCCAGTCCGCGCGCTCGACGAAGCACGGCGTCGTCGCGATCAGCACCAGCCGTTCCACCTGCTGCGGCGCGGCCACCGCCCACTGCAATGCAAGCTGCCCGCCGAGCGACCAGCCGCACACCGTGGTGCGCGGCGGCAGCTGCGCGATCAGCTGCGTGCACAACGCATGCAGCGTATACGGTTCGCTTACGGCGCCGTCGCTGTCACCATATCCCGGCAGATCGATAACGTGCAGCCGCACGCGTGCCGCAAGGCGATCCGCGAATTCGCCCCACACCGTACCGCCGGCACCCCAGCCAT
>JBDZVW010000320.1:0-3559 GCA_040255885.1 Betaproteobacteria bacterium | reverse complement strand
CCTACTCCGACGTGATGCTGTTCGCCGCCATGGCGCTGGTGCTGATCCTGCGACCGCAGGGCCTCATGGGTACGGAGGGCCGCGAATGACGGCTCGCGCCACCGCGCGTTCCGCCGCGCAGCAGGTTGAAGCGTCCGCAGTGGACCGTCATGATTCGCACAGCTATCTGCCCGAGATATTCACCGCGATCGGCCTCGCCGTCGCGCCGTGGGTGCTGCCATTGATCGGCGCCGGCCCGGATCTGCTGGGACGCGTGCTGATCTGGGGCCTGTTCGGGCTGGGGTTCGACATCCTGTTCGGCTACACCGGTTTGCTGTCGTTCGGACAGGCGGCCTTTTTCGGCACCGGCGGATTCGTCACCGCGTGGCTGCTGACCGCCGGCGTCTTCTCGAGCATTCTGCCGGCACTTGCGGTCGGCACGGTGGTGGCCGGACTGTTGGGCGTCATCATCGGTTTCCTGACGCTGCGCCGCACCGGCATCTACTTCGCGATGAGCACGCTGGCGTTCGGCGAGATGCTGTTCTTTCTCGAGAACTCCCCGCTCAAGCACTGGACCGGCGGCGAAAATGGCATTGCCGGCGTTCCGCCGCCGGTGGTGTCGTTCGGCTTTGCATCGTTCAACATCACGCAGGGCTGGCCGATGTACACGATGCTGGCGGTGTTCTTCTTCATCGGCTTCATCATTGCGCGCCGCATCGTGCTGTCGCCGTTTGGCGCGGTGCTGACCGCGATCCGCGGCAACCCGGTGCGGGCCGTTGCGGTCGGGCATGAAATCAAGCACTACAAGCTGGCGGCGTTCGTCGTCGCTGCGCTCTATGGCGGGCTGGCGGGCGGGCTGCTGGGACTGCTGCAAAACTACATGCCGCCCGACGCGTTCATGCTCGATACGTCGGCGCAACTGGTGATCCAGACCGTCATCGGCGGCGTCGGCACGCTGTTCGGCCCGATGCTGGGCGCATGGATCTGGCTCTGGCTCTATAACGTACTGCAGTACGTGCACGGCGTGGGCGCCTACTGGAAGCTGATTCTCGGCGTCATTTTCGTGATCCTGGTGATCGTTTTCCGGCGCGGCATCTGCGGCGAGGTCGCGACACTGATCAAACGCCGTGCTACGCGCCGGCGTGCAACAGCCGCTGCGGGATCAGCTGCGGCCACGCAACAGCACAAATCGGCGATTCCGTTGTATGTCGTGCCGGGCGGCGCCGATCGTGGTGCCATCGCCCTCGAAGCGCGCGGTCTGACGAAACATTACGGCGGACTGGCTGCGGTGGAGGGTGTCGATTTCGCGGTCGCCGAAGGCGAGCTGCACGGACTGATCGGTCCCAACGGTGCCGGCAAGTCGACTTTCTTCAAGATGATCGCGGGCGAAGTTCACCCGACGGCCGGCGACGTCTTTCTGCGCGGCGAACGCATCACCCGGCTGGGCATGACAACGATATGCCAGCGCGGCATGAACAAAAGCTACCAGATCAACCAGTTGTTCGAGTCGCTGACGGTGCGCCAGAATCTGATGATGCCGGTGCTGGCGCGCAGCCGCGGACGCTTCCGCCTCGATCTGCTCAAGGGACTGCATCACGTGAGCGGAATGGACGACCAGATCGACGCGGCGATGGACATGGTCGAGCTTGGCCACCGCGCCGACACCACGGTGCATGATCTGGCATACGGTGAAAAACGGCGGCTCGAGATCGGACTGGCGCTGGCGACCGGCGCCAACATTCTGCTGCTCGACGAGCCGCTTGCCGGCATGAGCCCGGAAGAGCGTGCGCATACCGTCGCGCTGCTCAAGCGCATACGCAGCGGCCGCACGATGGTAGTCGTCGAGCACGACATGGACGCGATGTTCGAGCTCGCCGAAAACATCACCGTGCTATCCGAAGGCCGCAAACTGGCAGTCGGCACGCCGGACGAAATCCAGCGCAACAAGGCGGTGCAGGAAGCTTATCTGGGAGGCATCGGCGAGCAATGAGCCTGCTCGAAATCGACCGCATCAACAGCTACTACGGCGATTCGCACATCCTGTTCGATGTGTCGATGCACATCGAGGAAAACGAGGTCGTCGCGTTGCTCGGCCGCAACGGCGCCGGCAAGACCACGACGCTGAAGACGCTGGCCGGCGTGGTCGCGCCCAGGAGCGGAACCATTCGCCTGGATGGCATGCCGATTCACGGCCTGCCGCCTTTCCGGCTCGCCCGGCACGGCATTCAACTGGTTCCGGAGGAACGCCGCATCATCGGCGGCATCACCGTGCACGAGAATCTGCAGCTGGCGGCAATGACGGCCGACAAGCCGCTCGCTTTCGATCAGATATACCAGACGTTTCCGCGCCTGGCCGAACGGCGCAAAAACCGCGGACGCCAGCTTTCCGGTGGAGAACAGCAGATGCTCGCGATTGCGCGCGCGATGATCCGCGACGCGCGCATCATTCTGCTCGACGAGCCGTTCGAGGGGCTCGCCCCGATCATCGTGCACGACCTGGCCAACGTCTGTTATGCGCTGGCCGAACAGGGCCGCACCATCATTATCGTCGAACAGAACATCGTAGCGGCGCTGAAGATGGCCCACCGTTGCTACATTCTCAACAATGGCCACGTGGTATTCGAAGGCAAGCCGGACCAGTTGCACAAGGCGCCGGACCTGATGCACCGCTATCTCGGCGTAGCCGTCTGACGCGATACAACCGGCCGCGGCTGGCCGACAGACAGAACGGGTGTTCTCCGCCGCCGCAACCGCATCATTGAAGGCTGCCGGCCTTCTTCAACAGCAGACAATACAGGATCCGTTTGTCGTGATCGGTCAGCGCCGGGGACACGTCATTCTGAATGTAATGCAATTTGAACGCGCTGATGGCCGCCGGCACGTCCGATACATCATAACCGAGCGTCATCAGCGCAAACGTGGTGTCGAACCCCGCTGGCGGTGAAGGCGCCGGTTCGTCGCACCACAGCCCGAACCCGTGTGTGGCCAGTTTCTTCCATGGAAAGAAACGGCTGGGGTCCACCTTGCGGCCCGGTGCGATGTCGGCGTGGCCGAGGAAATTGGCAACCGGTATGTGATAGCGCCGCTCGATGTCGCCCAGCAGCGCAAGCAGCGCGGTAATCTGCGCGTCCGGAAACGGCTCATCGCCGTTGTTGTCAAGCTCGATGCCAAGCGAAGCCGAATTGAGATCCGTATCGCCGCCCCACTGCGATACGCCCGCATGCCAGGCACGGGCACGCTCGTCAACCAGTTGATAGATCGTTCCGTCACGCGCGATCAGATAATGGGCGCTGACATCGCGCCGTGAATCAGTCAGCGTCCGCAGCGCCTGTTGAACCGTGTCGTCGCCGGTGTGATGAATGATGACAAAATCGGGACGCCGCTGATCGAAATTGGGCGACGGCCGCCATTGCGTTGGAATGCCGGCGCGTTCGGGCAGCGGCGCGCACGCCGCGACGAACAGCAGTATCGACGCGTAAATGGCGACACGGAGCGTTTTCACCGAACGCTTTCGTTGCAGGGAACCTGGGGTGGCAGATGGGACTCGAACCCACGACAACCGGAATCACAATCCGGGACT
>JBDZVW010000319.1:0-3571 GCA_040255885.1 Betaproteobacteria bacterium | reverse complement strand
CCGACCAGGTTTTCGATACCGATCGCAATCGACAGCAGGTCCGCATCCCGCCCGCCGCCGCATGCGATCTGAAGCCCCATCGGCAGCGGCACGTCGGAAAGCGGGATTGGAATCGAAACGGCACACTGGCCAAACAGATTGGCAGGGCGCGTGTCGTTGGTGCCGCGGCGCATCCATGCTGCAGCCTTCTCTGGCGTCGCGTAATCGGCCAATGGCAGCGCGACGTCGGGCGTGGTCGGTGAAATCCAGCCGCCCAGTCCCCTCATCCGCTCTTCAGCGATCCGGCACAGTGCGCGCTGGCGGCGCTGCAGCCGAATATAATCGATTGCGGAATAGCGCAGCGCCGGCTCGGCGCGGTTCCAGACGATCGGATCGAGTATTTCTTTTGCCTGCGTGAAACGCGCGGCACCCAGTGTCGTCAGCAGCTCGGCCGACAACATCGGTGCAAACACGGTATCGATCTCCGCCGCTTCCGGCACTTCGATCGGCACGATTTCGACCCCGGCATCTTGCAGCGACCGCAGCACGTGTTCGGTAGCGGCAAGGACTTCGTCCGCCACGCCATCAAAAAAATGATTGACCGGCCTGCCCAGACGCAGACCCTTGAGCCGGCGCGGCTGTGGAACCGGGCAGCCGGTCAACACGCCGAATACCAGCGCCGCGTCCTGGGCGGAGCGGATAAACGGACCGATACTGTCCATCGTGGTCGAAAGCGGAAACACGCCATCGGTCGGCCACAGACCGAAGGTGGTCTTGTGTCCGAACAGCCCGCACAGCGCGGCTGGCTGGCGCACCGATCCTCCGGTATCGGAACCGATCGAAAACGCGCACAATCCGGCGGCGAGCGCCACCGCGGAGCCGCTGCTCGATCCGCCCGGCATGCGATGCACTTTCGCGTCACACGGATTCCACGGCGTGCGATGTCTGACATTGACCAGTCCGAACGCGAATTCGGTCATCCGGGTTTTGCCGAGAATCACGCATCCGGCGCGTTTGAGTTTTCTGATGAAACTGCCCTCGGGTTCGATCAGATCGCTGATTTCGATCTCCGATCCGCACTTCGGCAGCGGCATGCCGTCCACGGTGAACAGGTCCTTGACCGCGACCGGCACGCCCATCAGCGGACCGAGATCGGTGCCTGCCGCCAGCATCCGATCGGCCCCACGCGCCTGCTCCAGCGCGCGATCGGTTGCGACATGGGTAAACGCGCCCAATTGCGGATCCAGCATTGCGATGCGGTCGAGATAGGCGCGAGTAACAGCCTCTGCGGTAAACGCACCGCGTCGCAGCCGCTCCGCAAATTCGGCGAGACTGATTCCGCTCAGCGGATCGTCAGGCAAGGTTTTCATCGATTGTTCATCCGTTCGTTTCAGTTCCGACATTCGTGTCATGCGAGAACTCCGGAGGCGTTCGGTGGATTCCCAGTGCCTTGCCCGGGACCGCGGCGAACAACTCACGCGTATAGGGATGCTGCGGATTGCTGAACATCTGCGCCGTCGGTCCGTACTCGACGATCTCGCCGCGGCGCATCACCGCAATGCTGTCGCAGACCTGTGCCGCAACGCGCAGATCATGGGTGATGAACAGCATCGTGAGATGAAGCCGGTCGCGAATATCGGCCAGCAGTTTCAGCACCTGCGCCTGCACCGACACATCGAGCGCCGACACCGGCTCGTCGGCAACCAGCAATTGCGGTTCCAGCGCCAGCGCGCGCGCGATGCCGATGCGCTGGCGCTGGCCGCCGGAAAATTCATGAGGATAGCGGTCCGCGACGCGGCGCTCGAGGCCGACCAGCTCGAGCAGTTCGCAGGCACGCTCCAGCGCTTCGCGTTCCGTCATGCCGTGCACCATCGGCCCTTCGCCAATCAGCTTCCCCACCGTGCGCCGCGGATTCAACGAACCATAAGGATCCTGGAACACCATCTGGATGCGCTTGCGGTAAGGCCTCAGCTGCTTTCGCGAAAGCGGCCGCAAATCGGCGTCGCCCAGCAGAATGCGGCCGCCGTCGGCATCGATCAGCCGCGCGACGCAGCGTGCAACGGTTGACTTCCCCGACCCCGATTCGCCGACCAGCCCCAGCGTTTCGCCGCGACGGATCGTCAGGTTCACCTTGCTGGCGGCATGCGTGACTCTCCCCGTGCCGCCGAGCCATGCGCCGCCGGAATGATAGGACTTTTCCAGATCGACCACCGACAGCACGGTCGTGCCGTCGTCGACCGGTTTCTTTTCTCCCGGGGTCAGGCTCGGAATGGCCGCGATCAACGATTGCGTGTACGGATGCTGAGGGGTGTTCAGGACCGCTTGTGTCGCACCGCATTCGACCAGCCTGCCATGCTGCATCACCGCCACGCGATCGGCGATTTCGGATACGACACCAAAATCATGCGTGATGAACAGCACGCCCATGTGCCGCTGCGCCTGGATGTCCTTGATCAACGCGAGAATCTGCGCCTGCGTCGTAACGTCGAGCGCGGTCGTCGGCTCGTCGGCAATCAGGATCGCCGGTGCCAGTGCCAGCGCCATCGCGATCATCGCGCGCTGCCGCTGTCCACCCGACAACTGATGCGGATAGCAGCGCATCAGCCGCTCCGGCTCCGGCAGCTGTACTGCGCCGAACAATTCGATGATGCGCGCCAGGCGCGCGGATCTCGGCATGTCGGTATGGACCGCGATCACCTCGTCCATCTGGTCGCCGACCGTTTTCAGCGGGTTCAGTGCCGTCATCGGTTCCTGGAAAATCATCGATATCTGGCTGCCGCGCAATTCGCGCAGCCGCCTGGACCCGACCCGCAGCAGGTCTTCGCCACGAAACAGGATCTGCCCCGCGCTGACGCGCAGCCGCGGCGCCAGCAGCCCGATGACCGAACGTGCCGTCACCGACTTCCCGGAACCGGATTCGCCAACGAGACAGAGAATCTCGTTATGCTTTAAAACCATGCTGACGTCAGCAACGGCATGCGCCCGGTCTGCGCCGCGCGGAAGATCGATGGTCAGGTTGCGGATATCGAGAACGGTGTCGTTCATTTGATCAAAGATGACGCAAGCGCGGGTTCAGCGCATCATTCAGTCCTTCGCCGATCAGGTTGATCGCGAGCACTGTCAGCAGAATCGCGATTCCCGGAATCGCGCACAACCACGGCGCGCGCTGCAGAAATTCGCGACCGGCACCGACCATGAAGCCCCAGCTCATGACATTCGGATCACTCAGCCCCAGGAACGACAGCGACGACTCGGTCAGGATCGCCGTTGCCACCATCAGCGAACCGGTAACGATCACCGATGACAGACAGTTCGGCAGGATATGCACGAAAATCACGCGCAAATCGCTCATCCCCATTCCGACACAGGCCTCCACGAACTCACGATTGCGCATCACCATGAATTCGCCGCGTACCAGCCTCGCCATCGGCGGCCACGAAACGACGGCGATCGCCAAAACCACGCTTTTGACCGACGGCGTCAGCACCGCCACCAGCAGAATCGCGAAAATGAAAAACGGAATGGTTTGAAAGATTTCGGTCCAGCGCATCAGCACTTCGTCGACCCAGTGTCCGTAATAGCCGGCAAATCC
>JBDZVW010000318.1:0-3577 GCA_040255885.1 Betaproteobacteria bacterium | reverse complement strand
CCCTTGAACTCCTTGGTCAGGTTGCGGGTTTCGAGGATGCAGTCTGGCGCCATCCGGTTCCGTTCTTGTTGGTCTGCGCTTCGTGGCGATGGCGGCCTACAGATCTTTTGCCCGCTGCCGCAGCACGAACTTCTGTATCTTGCCGGTGGCAGTCTTCGGCAGCGCTCCGAAAACCACTTTCTTCGGCGCCTTGAAGTGCGCCATGCGGCCGCGGCAGAACTCGATGATCTCCTGCCCGCTCACCTGCGATCCGTCCTTCAGCTCGATGAATGCGCACGGCACCTCGCCCCATTTCTCGTCCGGCGCCGCAACCACCGCCGCCGCCAGCACCGTCGGATGGCGATACAGCGCATCCTCGACCTCGATGGACGAGATGTTTTCACCACCGGAGATGATGATATCCTTCGAGCGATCCTTGATCTGCGCGTAGCCGTCGGGATGCATCACCGCCAGATCGCCGCTGTGGAACCAGCCGCCGGCAAACGCTTCCTGCGTGGCGCGCGGGTTTTTCAGATAGCCCTTCATCGTAATGTTGCCGCGGAACATGATTTCGCCGATGGTCGCGCCATCCCACGGTACTGATTGCATCGTCTCCGGATCGAGCACGCTCATGCCCTGCTGCAGGTGATACCACACGCCCTGGCGGCTGTTCAGCGTGGCACGCTCGTCGACCGGCAGCGCATCCCATGCCGCATGTTTTTCGCAGACTGCCGCCGGACCGTAGGTTTCAGTGAGGCCATAGACGTGCGTGATGTCGAACCCCATCCGTTCCATGCCTTCGATCATCGCCGCCGGCGGCGCGGCCCCCGCGACCAGGCAGTGCACCGCATGATCGATGCGGCGCTTCCATTCCTGCGGCGCATTGAGCAGCAGCGTATGCACGATCGGCGCGCCGCAGTAATGCGTGACCTTGTGCTCGGCAATCAGCTCGAGCACCCGCTTCGGATCGACCTTGCGCAGACAGACGTTGACGCCGGCGACCGCGGCGACGGTCCACGCAAAGCACCAGCCGTTGCAATGAAACATCGGCAGCGTCCACAGGTACACCGGATGCGGCGGCATGCCCCAGCTGACGATGTTGCTGATCGCGTTCAGGTAGGCGCCGCGGTGGTGATAGACGACGCCCTTCGGATTGCCGGTGGTGCCCGACGTGTAATTGAGCGAGATCGCATCCCATTCGTCGGCCGGCAGATACCACTCGAAAGCGGGATCGCCCTGCGCCAGGAACGCCTCGTAGTCGATGGTGCCGAGGCGCTCGCCGCCGTCACCCAGCGGATCGTCGACGTCGATCACCAGCGGCTTTTTGCGCAGCTTCGCGAGCGCGTCGCCGATCACGCCGGAGAACTCGCGGTCGGTGATCAGCACTTTCGCTTCCGCATGTTCCAGCATGAACGCCAGCGCCGCCGCATCGAGCCGGGTGTTAAGCGCGTTCAACACCGCGCCGGCCATCGGCACGCCGAAATGCGCCTCGTACATCGGCGGCGTGTTGGGCAGCATCACCGACACCGTATCGCCGGCGCCGATGCCGTGCCGGCTCAGCGCAGCGGCGAGCCGCCGGCAGCGCTCATAAGTCTCTTCCCAGGTGTAGCGGCGATCGCCGTGGATCACCGACGTGCGCCGCGGGTGCACGTAGGCGGTGCGCGCAAGCAGCGACAGCGGCGACAACGGCGTGTAGTTCGCCGCGTTCTTGTCGAGTCCGACGTTATAGGGGTTCGCGCCCGCCATTTCCATCCTCCAGCCTGATCCGCCGGCACGCAACACACCGCGTGCGACGCTCACATCCGGCCTGCCGCTCCATGCGCTGGCGTTGTCGTTTTTGGAGCCGGCGGCTGCCCGAATTCCGGGCTGCATTACGCGTTCAGATTACCTGCTTGAATACAAGCGCGCAACATCGGGGCGATCGGCATTCGATACTGACGCCGTTCTGACACGTCACGTTACCGCAGGTGCGCGAGCGCTTCCTCGACCCGCCGCACCGCGACCACTTCGATGCCGGGAATGGCCTGTTTCGGCCGGTTGCCGTACGGAATCAGCGCCCGTGTGAATCCGAGCTTGGCGGCTTCGCGCAACCGCTCCTGGCCACGCTGCACCGGCCGCACTTCGCCGGCGAGGCCGATCTCTCCGAACGCCAGAAACTTGCGTTCGAGCGGCTTGTCGCGCAATGACGAAACGATCGCGCACAGCACCGCCAGATCGGCCGCCGGCTCGCCGATGCGCACGCCGCCGACCGCGTTGACGAACACGTCCTGATCGAAGCAGGCGATGCCGGCATGCCGGTGCAGCACCGCCAGCAGCAGTGCCAGCCGGTTCTGCTCCAGCCCCACCGTCAGTCGACGCGGTGTCGGCGCGTGCGTTTCGTCCACCAGCGCCTGGATTTCGACCAGCAGCGGCCGCGTGCCTTCCTGCGTGACGGTGACGCAGGCGCCCGCCACGTCGTCGTCGTGATGCGACAGGAACAGCGCGGACGGATTGGTGACGCCGCGCAAGCCCTTTTCGGTCATCGCGAACACGCCCAGTTCGTTGACCGCGCCGAAGCGGTTCTTGAACGCGCGCACCAGGCGGAAGCTCGAATGCGTGTCGCCCTCGAAGTAGAGCACCGTGTCGACCATGTGCTCGAGCACCCGCGGACCGGCCAGCGCGCCTTCCTTGGTGACGTGGCCGACCAGCACCAGCGACGTGCCGCCGGCCTTCGCCAGCCGTGTCAGCTGCGCCGCGCATTCACGCACCTGCGCCACCGACCCCGGTGCCGATGTCAGCGCCTCCGAATAAAGTGTCTGGATCGAGTCGATCACCGCCACTGCCGGCTTCTCTGCCGCCAGCACCGCCTGGATTCTTTCGAGATTGATTTCGGTCAGCACCTGCACTGTGCCGGCCGCCAGCTCCAGCCGCCGCGCGCGCAGCGCCACCTGCTCGGCGGATTCCTCACCACTGACGTAAAGCGTGCGCACCTGCCCGTCGAGCGCCGCCAGCGCCTGCAGCAGCAGCGTCGATTTGCCGATACCGGGATCGCCGCCGATCAGCGCCACCGCGCCCGGCACCAGACCACCGCCCAGCACGCGGTCGAATTCGGTGATGCCGGTCGGCAGGCGCGTCTCTTCGCGCGGCGTCACTTCCGCCAGCCGCATCACCCGGCTTGGCTGCGCCAGTCCCTGGAAGCGATTGGTGGGCGCCGCTTCGGCGACGGTCTCGACCAGCGTGTTCCAGGCCTGGCAATGCGGGCACTGGCCCTGCCACTTCAGCACCTGGCCGCCGCATTCGGTACAGGAATATACGGATTTTGGTTTTGCCATGCGATGTATGAAACAGAGCCGCGACGCCACCGGCTGGCGACGCCCTGAACAATTTATTATGACGGATCCTGCGGCGTCTGTTGCGGCACCGCCGCCGCGTCGCCGCCGCGCTCGCGCAATGTCCGCAACTCGCAGTCCAGACGCCGGTTACGGACGCGCAAATGCTCGATCAGCGCCACACCCAAGGCAGTACTCAGCGTGTACAGCCCCACCGCCAGGCGTTCCGGCTGGCGCAGCGGCCCCAGCGCATGGTGCGGCGGCAGAAAAAAATAGTCGCCGAGCAGCAA
>JBDZVW010000032.1:0-14103 GCA_040255885.1 Betaproteobacteria bacterium | reverse complement strand
TCAGCCGCGCATCGTGAAGCCGATATCGATGCAACGGTAGAGGCCGCGCAGCGGGCGTTTGAAAAGCTGTGATTCGGAATTAGGGATTAGAGGAAGCTACCGGCGCGCTACGCGCGCCGCATACGTTTACCAATCCCTGATCCCTTTTACAGGTGGCCGTACGAATGCAGCCCGGCCAGGAACATGTTGACGCCGAGGAACGCGAACGTCGTCACGCCGAGCCCGATCACCGACCACCACGCCAGCACCGGACCGCGCAATCCCTTCACCAGCCGCATGTGCAGCCACGCGGCATAGTTGAGCCACACGATCAGCGCCCAGGTTTCCTTCGGATCCCATGACCAGTAGCCGCCCCATGCTTCGGCCGCCCACAGCGAACCCAGGATGGTCGCAATGGTAAAAAATCCGAAGCCGATCGCAATCGCCTTGTACATCACGTCGTCCAGCACTTCCGGTTTCGGCAGATGGCCGGCCAGGCCGCCATGGCTGGAAACGAGGTACGCGACCCCGGTCATCGCGGCCAGCGAGAACGAGCCATAGCCGATGAAATTCGCCGGCACGTGGAGCTTCATCCAGTACGACTGCAATGCCGGCACCAGCGGCTGAATCTCGTAGGCCTGGCGGTCGATTGCATACCACAGCAGGAAACCCACCGCGGCACTGACAACCAGCAGTACGAACGCGCCCAGCTGCTTCGTCTGGTAGCGGTTCTCGTAATACAGATAGAGCAGTGACGTGATGATGCAGAACAGCACGAAGACTTCGTAGAGATTGCTGATCGGAATATGGCCGACGCCGGGCCCGATCAGGTACGATTCGTACCAGCGCACCATCATGCCGATCAGCCCCATCGCGATCGCGCTCCATGTCAGCGCCGTCGCGGTCTGGCCCACGAATACCGAGCGGCTGAACAGCGCGCCCCAGTAGGTGGCGGTCGCCATCACGAACAGCAGCGACATCCACATGATCGCGGTCTGGCTCGACGCCAGGTACTTGAGCCAGAACACCTGCTCGGCGCGCGCCGGGTCGCCATGATAGAGACTGATGCTGAACAGACTGGCCGCCGCGACCACCGCGATCAGGATGCGGATCGGCTTCCAGTGCCAGCCAAGGCCGCTGAATATCAGCGCCGCGCCGACCAGGAAGGTCTTTTCGTAAACGTCCATGCGGGCGCCATACATCCCGTATGCGAC
The DNA here is from genome assembly GCA_040255885.1 of Betaproteobacteria bacterium. GTDB lineage: Bacteria > Pseudomonadota > Gammaproteobacteria > Burkholderiales > JBDZVW01 > JBDZVW01. The sequence continues at coordinate 12,910 of JBDZVW010000032.1, read as the reverse complement.
GGCGGCGCCGCTGATCAGTGCCACGGCAAACAGCCAGTCGCCCCATGACAGCCGCTTGACCAGCGGTGTCGGCTGCTGCGGCAAGCTTTGAGTCAGTTCCATCATCTACCCCTGATTAAATGATCGATGTCACGCTGGCGTTCGGTAAACTCCTTTTCGAATTCCAGCGTCTTGCGATTGGCTGACATCGCGAACAGCACGCGGTGCGCTGCCGGCTTGATCAACAGCCAGATGCGGCGTTCGCGGATGTAGAACATCGCGAACACGCCCAGCACCAGCAGCAGGCTGCCCAGCCACACAATATTCTTGCCCGGGGAACGCGTCAACTGCAGACCGCTCGCCCGCACCTGGTCGTAGCCCTGAAGCTGCAGATAAACCGGCGCGCCGTACAGGAAACTGTCGCTCACGGCGTTCAGGCTGTCGCGCACGAAACGCTGCGTAGCGGCATCCAGTTTCGCGTCGGCCAGTCCCGCCTGCTCCAGCGACAGGTTGTACGCCTGGAACGCGGCGCCCTCGAGAATCTTGAGATAAATCTGCGCGACCTTTTTCTGCTCTTTTTTCGGCACGGATTTCTCGAGAAAGTTCGCCAGCCCGACGAAGCCGTCCGCCATGAAGATGTCGAGCACCCGTTCCGTGCTTTCGGTCAGCCGCTCGCGCAGCGTTTCCGATTGCGTGCCGTCGCCGGCCAGCGCCGCCTTCACAAAGCGTGCCGCGATTGCCGGCCGCTCGGCCGCATCGAACAGTGTCGCACGCAGCCGCATGTAGCCGTCGATGCGCCCGCCGCCGTCGAGCGGCAGGCGTACATAGCGGAACGGCTCGTTGGGCTGGTGGCGCACGCCCGACAGCAGGTACCAATGGCCGCCGAACTCGAGCGGCAGCATGTAATTGTTGTACTCGGTCGCCTGGCCCTGCGCGTCGCGCAACTTGTACTGGAAACTCGGCCCGACGTTGCGCAGGTCGCCATTGCCGGTATCGATCGCCGCGGCGCCGGCGCCGGCAAAAAAAGTCTGCGAAACGGCTTCCGCATCGACCTTCGATGTCACCGGGTTGTCGATGCTTTTCTGCACGTTGAACGAACGGAAATCGGTGAACTCGACCCGATACTTGCCGTGCGGCGTGCCGATTTCGTTCGTCTGGTTGACACTGCCCTTGAGCTCGAACGGCTGGTTGTCGGTGAACAGCGGCCAGCAGCGAATCTTCAGATGCGTGCCGCCGTCGGCAAAGCTCGCCTGGTAGATCGAGATGCCATCGATGTTCAGCGGATGATTGACGCGGATCGTGCGCTCGATGGTCTTGCCGGTGCGCTTGTCGCGAATCACGAGATCGCTCGCGAAATTGCTCGGCTGGCCGGTATCATAGTGTGTGATGTGAAATTTTTTCAGCGCAATCACGATCGGCAGCTCCTGCACCAGATAGCCGCTGCCGGAATTGATGAATATCACGTCGGCGCTGGAGCCTTCCGGAATGTTGACGTCGCCGCGAAACGCCGCGCTCGACGCCGGCAGGCGGCTGCGCGCCGGCACCTGGCTTTGCGGAATGTTGCGCGTCTCGATCACCTTCTGGCCGGTGAGCTCCTCGAATTTGAGCGGCAGATTGCTGTCGATCAGCGCGCCGATGCAGATGATCACAATCGCGGCATGGGTAAAGATGTAACCCAGGCGATGCCAGCTCCCGGCCTTCGCCGCAATCAGCAGCGCGCCGTCGCGCTCGTTGATCCGGCTGCGATAGCCGCGCGCCGCCAGATATTCGGTCAGGCGCCGGACCAGCGGTTGCGGCGCGCCGGCAAATTCGTAATCGGCGCGGTGAGCAAACGCCTTCAGCGACGATTCCGCCGCATGCTCGCGGAAGCTGCGCATCTCGCGCAACATCAATGGTGCGTTGCGATAGATACAGAGGCTGGTCGAAGCCACCAGGAAACACAGGATCAGCAGAAACCAGCCGGTGTGGTAGACGTCGTACAGCCCGAGCTTCTCGAACAGCGGAAACCAGAACTGGCCGAATTCGAACGCGTAATCGGTGTAAGGCTTCCCCTGCTGCAGCACGGTGCCGATAATCGACGCGATCGCCAGCACGGTCAGCAGACTGACGGCGAAGCGCATCGAGCTCAACAGCTCGTAGCAACTGCGCGAGAATGAGGGTTTTTTGGACATTGGAAATACGAAAGGGTGACCGCGGTCACCCTTTTTGGTTCAGTCGCCGGCGTTGCCCCGGCCCGTTCATGACGCTCAATGCAACCCGGAAATGTATTCCGCCACCGCCTTCATTTCGTCGTCCGAAAGCTTGCCCGCAATGGTGCGCATCATCGCATTCGGATCATTGGCACGGGTGCCCGAACGAAACGCCTGCAGTTGCGCGACCACATATTGCGCATGCTGCCCGGCCAGGCGCGGAAACTCGGTCGGGATGCCGGCGCCGTCGGCCGAGTGGCAGGCCATGCACGCCGGAACGTTCTTGTCCATGATGCCGCCGCGGTAAATCGCCTCGCCCGCCTTGGCCAGCTTGGCGTCGGTGGCATAACCGAGCTTCGGCTTCTGGCTGGCGAAATAGGCGGCCAGATTATGCATGTCGTCCTGCGACAGGTTGGCGACTATCGCGCCCATTATCGGGTTGGGCCGTTTTGCCGGCTTGCCGTCTTGCTTCTTGAAGTCCGACAGTTGCGTATAAAGATAGGCGGCGCCCTGTCCGGCCAGCTTGGGATAAGTCGGGTTGGTGCTGTTGCCGTCCGCGCCATGGCAGGCAGCGCAGGTCTGCGCGACGATTTTCTGGGCCTTGGCCGGATCACCCTGGGTCAGCCCCTCGGCACGAACCGATAACGATAATGCCGTCATGCCAAGCAATGCGGCCATCGCCATGCGATACTTCATGCGCTCTCCTTACGCCAGTACAATTCGGGAAAACAAACAAAAAACGGCATTTTATCGTATTTGTCATGCGTGGCGCCAGCTTGCGGCCGCCTTGCCGGAGACTCATGAACCCCTTCGACCACGCCGTATTCCTTGCGTCGGCCTATCAGCTCGCGGAATTGCCGCCGGACGCCGGCGCCGAAGTTGCATTCGCCGGCCGTTCCAACGTCGGGAAATCGAGCGCGATCAATGCGCTGACCAACCGCACCCGACTCGCGTTCTCTAGCAAGACGCCCGGCCGCACGCAGACCATCAACTTCTTCGCGCTCGGCAACGGCCGCCACCTGGTCGATCTGCCGGGATATGGCTATGCTGCCGTTGCGGCCGACACCCGCCACCATTGGGGGCTCGTCGTAAGCACCTACCTGCAGCAGCGCAAATGCCTGAACGGTCTGGTGGTACTGATGGACGCCAGACACCCGATGACCGCGGCGGACCGCCAGTTGATCGACTGGTTCGCACCTGGCGGCAGAGACATCCACATCCTGTTGACAAAGGCCGACAAACTGCGCCCGGCGGCCGGCCGGCGCGTGCTGCGTGAAGTTTCGGCGCAGCTGCCGCGGCACCACGGCCGCTGCACCGCGCAATTGTTCTCCAGCCGGCTGAAGGAAGGCGTCGACGAGGCGCGCGCCGTGATCCTGGGATGGCTGGAATAGCCCGCCGTCCGATCACGACGGCAGCATGCGTTCGAACACCCGGTCGCGCATCCCGGCATGCATCAGCGCGGCCGCGACATGGATCGCGATCAGCGCCAGCAGCAGCCAGCCGTTGACGATGTGGATGTCATTCAGGATCGTGTAGATCGTATGGCTTTCCCAGCCCCACGGCGGCAGATGCCAGTGGTTGAAGAACTTGATGCCCCACTTGCTGAAGTTGGACGCGACATAACCCGACAGCGGCTGCACTACCATGCAGACATAGAGCAACGCGTGGCTCCATTTCGATCCGATCACCTGCCACTGCGGCACCGTTCGCGGCAACGGCGGCGGACGGTGCCGCAGGCGCCACGCGAGGCGCGCGAAAATGAAACAGGCGACGATGATGCCGAGCGACTTGTGCAGGTTGGTCCACCACGTGCGCGGTGGCGTGCCGCGCGGCACGAAGAAGCGCAGATAGAGCCCGAGCGCGATCATTCCGAGGATCATGATCGCGACCAGCCAGTGCAGCGCCACCGCGGCGCGGGTGTACTTCGGCGCTTCAGCGCTCACGGATGAATCGCCACGCCCCATGGCTTTTTCCCCACCGCAATGTCCTTTATCTTCTTGTTGGTCGCCGTATCGATCACCGACACCGAGTCGGAGCGGCCGTTGGCAACATAGAGTTTGCCGCCGTCGGGCGTGATCGCCATGTTCCACGGCCGATGGCCGACCGGTATCGTGGCAATGATCTTGTTGGTCGCGGTATCGATCACCGATACCGTGTAATCCTTGCCGTTCGAGATGTAGACGCGTTTGCCGTCCGGTCGCATTTCGACACCGTTGGAGAACTTGCCTCCCGGGATCTTCGCGATCACGTGGTGATCAGCGGTATCGATCGCATACACCGTGCTCGCCAGCTCGCATCCGACATACGCGACCTTGCCGTCCGGCGTGAAATCGATACCGCGCGGACGCTTGCCGACTTCAACCTTCGCCACCTGCTTGTGGCTGGCGACGTCGATGATGTCGACCTCATCGCCGTCTTCGGCACCGACGTAGACCTGCTTGCCGTCGGGGCTGAACGCAGGATGCTCCGGATTCTTGCCGGTGACCTTCACTGAAAAGGCCTCCTTGTTGGTGGCAGTATCGATAAACGCGACGCGGTTCGCCTCTTCCACCGCCACCGCCACCAGGCTGCCGTCCGGCGCGATGTCGTTGCCTTCGGGTGACGCGCCCAGCTTGACGGTCGTGATCACCTTGCGCTGCTGCAGATCGACCACCGTCAGTCCGTTGGGCTGCGTCGTGACATAGAGCCGGCGGCCGTCGGGACTGACGACCGTGCCGCGCGGGCGGTCGCCGACCGGAAACGACGCCAGTACTTCGTCGGACTTGGTATTGATCACCGATATCGTGCCCGAACCTTCGTTCGGCACGTACGCTGTGGGCGCTGCAAGCGCGAAAACGGGCAGCAGTGCGAAAACACCGAACAGAGCCAGTTTACACATTTCCCGGTTCAACCTCCTGGACAGAATTGAAAGACACGTTGCGATCCATCATGCAACGCACAGCGATCCGGCGGCCGGCATGATCGACCGTCGCGATCATTTGCGACCCCGAAAAAAAAACGCTGGAAAACAATTCCAGCGTATTAGTGGAGGAGGAAATGACTGAAACGTCGAAACGACGTCCGACAGGTAACGCGCAATTCCCATGCCAAACGCCACAATAAAAAATTTGCATTGAATTACAATCATGTCCGGCCAACGCAACGCATGAACGACCGCGCTCCAGTAGCACTGAAATGCAACATAGTGTCACAAGGCAGTGTTCCATATTGATTCGCCGGCCGGATGAACGAACCGCTCTCAATCGGCATTTTGTCCCCCGCTCGGCGCTCCGAATGTGTAACGCACGCCGACCCACATCGCCCGCGGCGCTCCCGGCGTGCGGAACTGCTCGGCGGTCACCGTGCCGGCATCGAAGGTATTGCCTGGGCCGTTGAAAAAGTTTTCACCGAGCAGACCGAAGGTCTGGTACGAGCGGTCGAACAGATTGTCGATGCGGGCAAACACCTCCCAGTGTTTTGCCGGCCGGTACGACGCATCGAGATTGACCAGCGCATAACCCGGCACCGGCCCGTTGACGTCCCGGTTGTTCTCGTCGCCGCGCGCAAACTGGCTCGATGCCGCATAGAGATTGGCGCCGACCGAGAAACGCGGATTGAAATCATATTGCACGCGCGTCTTCAGCAGATGGCGCGGAATGCCCGGGATATGGTCGCCCGGGTTGACCCGGATGTCGGCACAGGTCGGGCACGAAATCGGCGCGGCGGATGAATTGTTGGGGCTGTTCATCACGAAGCTGCTTTGATAGGTCGCATCGAGGTAGGTATAACCGACGCCGAACGTCCAGTGGCCGACGTGGCCGCTAAGGCCGAGCTCAATCCCCTGGCGCCTTGTTTCCGGGATGTTCTGAAAATAGCCGGCGTTGAGCGCCCCGCCGCCGGCCGACACGAACTGGATGTCATTTTCCAGATTGGTGCGAAACAGCGACGCGCGCCACGCCAGATGCTGCGCCAGGCGGCCGCGCAGCCCGCCTTCCCAGGTTTTCGATATCACCGGATCGAGCGCGGGATCACCGAGAAAGTCGTTGGGCAGGCTGCACGGTGCACTCGGATCGGCACACGTCAGCTCCACCGGCGTCGGCGCGCGCATGCCCTGATTGTAGCTGACGTAGCTGGTCAGCGCGCGGTTGATCCTGAACGTGACACCGGCTGCCGGATTGAAATGGGTGAAAACGTGATCGCCGTTCAGCGCGGTGCCAAGCTGGTCTTCGAGCTTGACCTGTGCGCGGTTCCAGCGCCCGGACAACGTCAGATGGGTGCGTTCGTTGACGGCGAAAGTATCGGTGAAATAGAGGCCGTAATAATCATTCGTCGCCAGCAGCCTGGTCGTCAGTTCGACCGGACCGTACAGAATCGCGTCGGTGTCGCGCGACGCGGTGAAGCCGGCGGCGCCGGTGTATTGCGAAAAGCCGGTATGGCCATGATCGAGACTCGCACCGAGCACCAGCTGATTGTGGAATTTTCCGAGATCGTTGAGCAGCGTGAGCTGCAACGCGCCACCCGAGCCCACCTGGTCCGCATAGCCGATCACGTTCGATGCCGGCGCGTTGCCGGCGCTGACCGGCTCGGTGGGGTCGAAGTCGTCGTTGACGTTGCTGTTAAAGCCGTACTGCCGCAGCGAGCGGTAGTAGAGGTTGGCCGAAAGCAGCGTGGTGTCGTTGAAGAAATGGCTGCCCCGGACGTTGAAGAACGACAGATCGTTGGAAATGATGTCAGGCGCCGTGTAGGCCTGCGCCGGATTGCCGAGCATCGACAGCGGCAATGCCTGCGTGCCCTGCAGGTTGTTGCGCGTGCCGGCAAAGCTCACGTCGAGGTCGGACGTCTCGTTCTGCCAGCCGCCCTTCGCGAACAGCTGATTGACGCGGCTCGGCGAGCGATCGCGCCAGCCGTCCTGGTGGAACAGATTGCCGGTAATGAACAAATCCGCATTCTTGCCGTGCGTGCCGCCCTCGAACTCGAACTGGCGCCGTCCCCAGCTGCCGCCCAGCGCCTGCGCCGCGAATCCGGGATACTCGAACCCGGACTTGGTATTGATCGACAAAGCACCGCCCAGCGTGTTGAGGCCGAACACCGGATTGGAGCCGGGTATCAGATTGACGCTGGAAATCGCCGACTGCGGAATCAGGTCCCAGTCGACCGTGTCGCCGAACGGATCGTTGACGCGCACGCCGTCCATGAACACCGACAGGCCCTGCGGTGTGCCGATCAGCGGCGACGCGGTGAAACCGCGAAAATTGACGTCGTTCTGGAACGGGTTGCCGACGGTTGAATTGGCATTGACGCTCGACAGATTCTGATTGATGAAGTTGGAGAAATCGACCGTGTGCTGATTTTCGATCTGCTTGCCGGTATAGGCCTGGACATTGGCCGGAATCTGGTCGGCCGGCACGCCGATGCCGGGCAGCGGCGTGGTGCTGATGACCTCGACCGTGGGTGCCTCGATTTCGGTCGCGGGGTTCTTTTTCGTGTCGTCCGCCGCCGCATACGGCGCGCTGCACAAAGTGGCAAGCACTACTGTCCCGATACAACATGCGCCTGCGCTTCGATGAACGGCCCTTAAATCCCCCCAACCCCCCTTTGAAAAAGGGGGGCGAAGGGGGGATTTGAATCTCTTGGCCGCGTTCACCGGTAGCTCTTTGCCGATCTCTAAAATCGATAACTCGCCGACACCCCGACCAGATAGCTGCGCCCCGGACCCGGCGCATAGAAGCGGCCGTTGGCGTCGCCGACGATCACTGCCGCGACATAGTCGCGGTCGAGCAGGTTGTCGATACGCGCGAACTCGGACAGCGTCCACGCACGATGTTTCTGTGTGAAGCCGGCACGCCAGTTCGCGAGCGCGTAGCCGTCGGCGAATTCGCTGTTCGCGTCGTCGACGTAGACCTTGGACTGCCAGTATCCTTCGAGCGCGGTCGAAAAACCGCTGCCGGCATCCGTCCACGAGACTTCGCCGTAGAACTTGTTCTGCGGCACTCCCGGCAAGTGATTGCCCGGCGCGACGTCGGTATTCGGTGCGGAGCAGAAACCGACGCAGGTGGTGAACGGATCGCGGTACCATGCTTCGAGATAGGAGTACGACAGATACACGCCGAAGCCCTTGCCGAAACGGGTGTCGAGTGCAAACTCGAGGCCGCGGCGAGTGGTCGCGCCGGCGTTCTGATAGGTCGCACGCCCACCAGAATTGCTGAACACCACGACCTCGTCGTGCGTGTCGACCTTGAACAGCGCCAGGTTCGCCTGCGTGTCGGGGCCAAGGAACGCCTTGATGCCGGCTTCATAGCTGGTGCTGCGAGACGGATTGAGATCGAAGTTGAGCCCGCTCTGGCCGTTCGGCCGGTACGCCATTTCGATGAAGGTCGGCGTCTCGAATCCCCGGCCGACGTTGGCGTAGAGATTCACCAGCGGCGTCAGGTGGAACAGCACGCCGGCCACCGGTGTCACCGCACTCTGTGTTGCGGCGCCACTGTCATCCGGATTGTCGGTGGTGATGTAATGGTCGATCGAGTGAAAGCGCACGCGCGTGTTGCGCAGGCCGCCGGAGAATGACAGGCGCTCGGTCGCGTCCCAGCGCGCCTGCACGTACTCGCCGGTGCTGTCGGCGATGTCATCCTCATCGCGCTTCAGCGCCCCCTGCGAGCCGTAATCGTTGATGTAGCCCTTGCGCGCGTCCGCCATGCGCTCGTAATCGATGCCGGTGATGACCGACAGCGGTCGCCCGGCGAGTTGGCCGTGATGGGTGAGGCGGATCTCGGTGCCGCCGAAGGTACGGTCGAATGCGGATACGCCGCCCGAGCTGGTCGGCGAATTCTGGCTGGCGAGCGGAATCGGCAGAAACTGCTGATTGCTGCGCGTGCCGAGATAGCCGGTGACCTGCAGCACGTTGGCGCCGAAATGCTTCTCATACACCAGGCCGGCCTGGCGGTTGCTGAGACTGCGGCGGGTGTTGAATTCGTAGGCACTTTGCTGCGCCTGGCGCGGATCCTGTTTCAGCTGCTCCTTCGTCAGTCCCAGCGGGTCGAGGTTGTCGGGCTGGTCGAGCGCATTGACGACGAAAGTAAGCTTCGAGTCGTCGCCCAGGTCGTAGCGTAACCTGGCATTCAGATGATCCTTGCGTGCCGAGCTGTGCTCGCGATAGCCCTGCGTTTCGGAACGCGACACGTCCACGTTGTAATTCAGCGCACCGTTGGTGCCGCCGAACTCGAGGCCGCTGTGGAAGGTGCCGAAACTGCCGCCGGACAGGCTGAACGTGGCGGTCGGCCGCGGCGGGCCGTCGGCGGTGAAGATCTGCACGACGCCGCCCGACAGGTTGCCGTAGAGAGCGGAAAATGGCCCGCGCAGAAACTCGATGCGCTGTGCCGAAGCGAGGTCGAACGCGCCGATCGAGCCCTGTCCGTCCGGCATCGTCGCCGGAATGCCGTCGACGATCACCCGCACGCCGCGCAGTCCGAACGTCGCGCGCGCGCCGAAGCCGCGCGATGAAATCTGCACGTCCTGCGCGGAACTGCCGCGGTCCTGCACCACCACGCCGGGCAGCCGCTGCAGCAAAGCCGGAGCGCCGGTGGGATGGGTGTTGCGGATCACGTCGGAATCGATCGCATCAATCGATGCCGGAACGTCGAAACTCGGTGTCTCCTCGCGCGTGCCCGACACCACCACCGGCGACGTCGAAATCACGCTCTGCTGCGTGCCGGCCGCTGCCGCCGGCGGCACCATGCCCACCGTCGCAACCGCCGCCGCAACCGCTGCGGCGGCGCGGCCGCATCTGCGGCCGGCGATCCTCCATCGCATACCCGCCCTTTCACAACACTGTTGTTTGCCCGGCGTGTCACCGCGGCGCGCAGAACCCAGCGGCGCCACGGCGCCGGCCGCAGAAATCCGGTGGCATTACCCGATGCTACGAACCGGCTGTATCCATCGTCCACCGTAAAATGCGCAGCCGCGGTTCATGATTTTCATGATTCACGGCTCGATCAGGCCGGCGCGGATTGCCGCCAGCGCAATTTCCGCCGCGTTCGATGCGCCGAGCTTCTGCTTGATGTTGTACAGATGGGTGCCGACCGTGCGCGGACTCAGGTTGAGCAGGTCCGCAGTTTCAGCCACCGATTTGCCGCGCCCGAGATGCAGGAACACCTCGAATTCGCGATTGCTCAGCACCTCCACCGGGTTGGCGGCACCGGTGAGCTGCTGCACCGCGAGCTGCTGCGCAATGCCGGCCTCGATGTAAATTTTGCCGTCGCTCGCCTGGCGGATCGCTTCGATCAGTTCGTCCGGCGCGCTGCGCTTCGAAAGATAGCCGGCAGCACCGATCTTCAATGCGCGCTTGACGTGCGCGGTATCCTCGTGCGCCGACAGCGCGAGAATGCGCGCGCCCGGATCGCGCGCCAGGATACGCGACATTGCCTCCAGCCCGCTCATGCCCGGCATCGACAGATCCATCAGCACGATGTCCGGATGGCACTGGAAATATTCGCGATAGGCGTCTTCGCCGCTCGCCGCTTCGGCGATCACTTCGATGTCGGGCGAGCCTTCGAGCAGCAGCCGGAATCCGCTGCGCACCACCGCATGATCGTCGGCCAGCAGAATGCGTGTCGCCATCGCTTCAATCCTTCGTTAACGATGCTCCGGCAGCAGCCGTGAGCGGCAGCGTGACGTTCACGCGCACACCGCTGCCCGGCGCACTGCCGATGTCGAAATGTCCGTCGAGCGCCTCGACCCGTTCGCGGATGCCGGCCAGACCGAAGCGCGCACTGTCCACGGCGGCGTGTACGTCCATGCCCTTGCCGTCGTCTTCTATCGCAACGGTCAGCGCTGCGCCCAGCTCGCCATCCGCTGCGGCACGCACCACGCGAATCCCGATGCGGCCGGCACCGGCATGGCGTACCGCATTGGTCACGCACTCCTGCACCACGCGATAGACCGCGATATCAATCGCCTCACCCAGATTCGCGACGTCGCCCGACAGCTCGAAACGGAATTCGATTTCCGGATGCCGCGACGCCCACACCGCGACCAGATCCTTCAGCGTGTCGGCCAGCCCCAGTGTATCAAGCGCGCCGGGCCGCAGACGGCCGACGATATCGTGCACCACGTCGTAGATGTGGCCGGCGACGCTGACGATGGTGTTGGCGCTGGCGTGGACCGGCGTGTCAGGCGCCGACTGGCGCGCGATCGAAGTGCCGATCGACTTGATTGCGGTGATGCATTGACCGAGTTCGTCGTGCAGCTCGCGCGCCAGCCCGCGCCGTTCCTCTTCCAGGCGGCTCTGCAGCAGCTGCGTGATCTGGCGCCTTTTTTCGAGTTCGAGCGCGCGGTGCTCCGCCTGTTTGCGTTCGGTGATGTCGCGCATGCTGCAGATGCAGCCGGCGACCCCGCCGCTGTCGGGATCGACCAGCGGTGCCACCGACAGTGCGATGTCGATGATGCGGCCGTCGCGCGCCACGCGCTGCGTTTCGGCGTCGTTCACCACGCCATGACGCCGGATCGCATCGATCTGCTGAGTGATCTCGGGCTCGCGTCCCGGCGGCACCAGCATCGTTACCGGCCGGTCGACGGCCTCCTGCGGCGCATAGCCGAACAGGCGCTCGGCGGACGGATTCCAGAACGAGATGCGGCCGTCGAGATCGTGGATCAGGATCGCATCGGATGCTTGCCGCACGATCAGCGCCAGACGCTGGTTTTCGCTGACGCTGTGCTGCAGCGTCTGCGCCATGCGGTTGAAGTGGCTGCCGATGGTATCGAATTCCGGCGGCGACAGCCGCGGCAGGCGCGTGTCGAACCGTCCCTGCGCAATGTTCAGCAAGCCGCTCTGCACCGCCGTGATCGGCCGCAGCGAGCGGCCGATCAGCCAGAAGATCAGCGCGTTGGCGACGACGAAGAACGCCAGCGCGACCCAGAACAGCCGCGCCAGGTTGTCCCATGCATCGAGCGTCGAGCGTGACGCATCCGGCACCACCAGCAGCGTGCCGCCCGGAATGCGCAGCCGCATCACCGAAAATTTCGGGGTCACCAGCGCCGCGAACCAGCCGGGCGCGTAACGCCCCGCCTTGTACGGCGACGGCGGTGATTGGTAGACCAGGTTGCCAAGCACATCATACAACCGGATTTCGGATGCCCGCACGCGGCCGACGCGATCGAGAAAATCCACGATCAGCCCCTGATACGAACGATGTCCGGGAATGAACTGGCTGGTGTAGACAACTGTGCCCAGCAACTGCATCGTGATGCGGGTGCTTGCGGTCACCTCCTCGTGAATCGAGCTGCGCGTGCCGTCGACGATGACGGCCGCCAGCGCCAGCATGAAAATCAGCATCAGCGCGGTGATCAGGAGATTGATCCGGAATCGCAGGCTCATGGGGCGGGGCTCGGGACTCGGGACTCGGGACTCGGAACCCCCGAACGACGCAAGGCTGCCGGTGCACGCCGTGCGGCGCATGCCTTTCTTGACCCCTTACCTCTCAAGATCTTCTCGCTCGATCTCGAAATACACATGCTGGACGTTGAGCGGGTGAATGCTATTGTAGAGTGCCCAGCCGCGCCAGGCAGGCAGATCGGCATCATGCAGCGTTTCCAGCACATCCTGGCCGGCACGGTAGCGTTGCGCGACAATCGCGCGCAATCCCTTCAGGTAGCCGATCAGGCCGGTGATGCGCGCCGGCGCGCTGACCGGCCCGACACCCGGAACGATGCGCGTGATACGCTCGTTGCGCAATGCCTCGAGCGCCGCTATCCAGGCCGCGGTATCGGCC
>JBDZVW010000031.1:0-14123 GCA_040255885.1 Betaproteobacteria bacterium | reverse complement strand
AACAGCGGCTCGCCGTATTCGACGGGCTGCCCGTTTTCGGCCAGGATTTCCTTGATCACGCCGTCGCGGTCCGCCTCGATTTCGTTCAGCAGTTTCATCGCCTCGATGATGCAGACGGTTTCGCCGGACTTCACCGTCTGCCCCACCTCGGCGAACGGCTTCGCGCCCGGCGCCGAGGCGCGATAGAAGGTTCCGACCATCGGCGCCTTCAGGACATGGCCTTCCGGCACGGCCGGCGGCGCAGCGGTCGCCGCCGGAGCCGACGCCTGCACCGGCGCCACGGCAGCCGCGGCCGGCGGCGCCATCATGACGGCAGGCTGGTCGCCGTGACCGCCGCTGGCGATCCGCACTTTCTCTTCGCCTTCGGTGATTTCCAGTTCGGCGATGCCGGATTCCTGTACCAAATCGATCAGTTTCTTGAGTTTCCTCAAGTCCATGTTCGGTCAATCCTTTTTGAATTGCAGCGCAAATTCCAGCGCCAGTTCGTAGCCCTTGGCGCCGAGGCCGCTGATGATGCCGACCGCGATATCGGTGAAATAGGAACGATGCCGGAACGGCTCGCGGGAGAATACGTTCGACAAATGAACCTCGATGAACGGCACGCCGACGGCGGAGAGCGCGTCGCGCAGCGCAACGCTGGTATGCGTGAAAGCCGCCGGATTGATGATGATGAATGCCGTGCCGTCGCCCGCAGCACGCTGCACGCGCTCCACCAGCTCGGCCTCGGCATTGCTCTGGAACGCCTCGATCACAGCTCCCGCCGCGGCAGCTTGCTGCGACAGGCGCTGATCGATCGCGGCCAAAGTGTCGCGGCCATAATGGGCCGGCTCGCGACTGCCCAGCAGATTGAGATTGGGCCCGTGCACCACCAGAATTTTTTTACCGGCGCTCATTGCTGATCCCGAATTGGTCTCTTGAATGGCCCCGGAAATCGAACATCGGGCCAATGTTACGGCGCAACGGGCAGCAAGTTTGACGCAATTCGCTACAAGTTGTCCAGTTTTCAGAAAACTTGCGGCTCGTGATGCGGTTGTGCGGGCCCGGATTTTCTGCCGCCGTTCGCGGAATAACGGAAGGAAACGGACTTCAATCGTCCGTCACCTGCTTATTATCGAAGGACATCCAAACGCAATTTTCCGTTTGCCGAAAATAGGCGTATATCACGGAACATGACGACAGAATATGGCATAAGAGAAGAAATCAGCCCATGCCGCCAGCCGAACGGCGGGCTTGAACCGGCTCGCGAAGCATTTCGGTGATTGTTTGTTCCAGATGGTCGAACTTGACCTCTCCAAGATGGGTGCCCACCACCCGGCCGTGGCGGTCGATCAGCACCGTATACGGCAGGCCGCCCAGATGGTTGCCGGCCTTGCGCGACAGATCCACGCCATCGGCCTGTCCGATCAGCACCGGGTAATTGATGCCCGTTTTACGGGCAAAATCGGACACCTTGTCGCGGCCGTCGATCGCGATGCCGATGAACTGCAGCCCTTGTGCGCCATACCGCGACTGCAGCTTCACGAAGCGCGGAATTTCGGTGCGGCACGGCTCGCACCAGGTCGCCCAGAAATTGATCACCAGCGATTTGCCGCGCCAGCGCGACAGGGGTTGCCGCTGGCCGGATAGATCGTCGAAGCTGGCGGCGAAGATCGCCTGCGCGGCACCTGGCGGCCCCGCGGCAGCGGCGCTGCCATGCTGCCACCGGTAAACGGCGTAGCCGCCGCCCGCCGCCAGCACCGCGATCACGGCCACCAGCAGCGTCTGCCTCCAGCCGCGTGCCATCATGACGACTCCGCGGAAACTGCCGCGGGCCGGCCCGCTGCGGGGGGTATTCCGGCATCGGCCGCGGCAACGGGACGCAGGTCCACAGCGGCAGGCGCCGCCGCACTGCGCAGGCCGGCCAGCGGCTGCAGCACATCGCGGCCGCCCGCCAGCACGCCGATCACCAGCGCCACGCCGGCGACCAGCGCGATCACCCCAACCCCCTTGCCCAGCCGCCGGAAATTCGAGGTCTCGGCCGGCAGCGCGTCGATTGCATGCAGGTAGATCGCCGACAGAATCAGCAGCGCCGCCCACAGCAGCATGTTGACCACCGCCGGAACCACCGGAGCAATCAGGTAGATCGCCACCGCAAGCAGCAGTACGCCGAAGAAACGCTTCACCGATTCCATCCATGGCCCGGCCTTCGGCAGCAGTGCGCCGGCCGACACTCCGACCGCCAGCAGCGGCACGCCCATGCCGAGCGCCATCGCGAACAGCGCCGAGCCGCCCAGCACCACGTCGCGCGTCTGGCTGATATACAGCAGCGCACCGGCCAGCGGCGCCGCAACGCACGGCCCCACGATCACCGCCGACAGCGCGCCCATCGCGAATACCGCCAGCACGTGGCCGCCGCGCAGACGGCCGGCGCTCGCGGAAACGCGGCTCTGCCAGGAGGCCGGAAGCTGCAGTTCGTAGAAGCCGAACATCGACAGCGCCAGCAGCACGAAAATCGCGGCAAATGCGCCCAGCACCCAGACATTCTGCAGCGCAGCCGACAGCATCGCGCCCGACAGCCCGGCGGCGACGCCGGCGGCAGCGTAGGTCAGCGCCATGCCGATCACATAGGCTGCCGCCAGTGTCAGGCCACGCAGTTTCGTTAAACCGCTTCCCTGCCCGGCGATGATGCCGGACAGGATCGGAATCATCGGAAACACGCACGGTGTGAACGCGAGCAGCAGGCCGAAGCCGAAAAAGCTCGGCACCAGAATCCACAATCCGGCGCCGAACAGGCCGGCGATTTGCGACGCATTCGACAGCGCTGCCGGCTGCGCCGCCGCCACGCCGGGCAACAGCAGCAGCCCCCACCCAAGAAGACGTATCAGCACGGTGCTATTCGATTGCGATGGTGGTTTCCGCGATCAGCCATTCCAGGTACTGCGGCAGCACATGTTCGGCCGCGATCGCGATGATGTCCGGCAATTCATATGGATGAAATTCGCGGATGATGGCTTCGACTTCGCCGTAAAGCCCGGCGCGCGTCTTGATCAGCAGCGGCACTTCGGCCGTTTCCTCGATCCGGTCCTGCCAGCGGTAGATCGACGTGCACGGCGCCAGCACACTGGCACAGGCGGCAAGATGCCGCTCCACCAGCGAGCGCGACAGCTTCAGCGCCAGTTCACGGTCCGGCAGATGAGTAATGATGATAACGGCATCGGTCATGGCATGGGACCTGGTCGAATATCGACATTTTACCGGCGATCCGATGCGTCAAAACCCTTTCCTGAACGCGGTCGTACGTGGTGCCGGTACTGATGCGCATCGCCTGCTGTGGTAGACTGCGGCATTTCGCGAGGGTTGCGATCCGGTGCGCGGTACATGCATCGACAGTCCTCGCCGCAGGCGATGGTTCGGGATGAAACAGGCTGCAGCAATGCAACGGCCGGCACGGCGTCGGTGGGCCGTGCGCAGGCCTGTCGTCGCCGGCAACGGGAAGGTCGCGTGAATACCCGTCCATCGCTTCGCAATTCTAACTTGAAACCGCGCCCGATTCGCATTCGCGCGGACAACCCCGCGTCATGTCATTCCACGTCACGATCAAACCCGGCAACCACAGTTTTACGGTTCACGACGACGAAACCATCCTCGAAGCCGCGCTGCGCGAAGGGCTCGTCATTGCCTACGGCTGCCGCAACGGCGCCTGCGGCAGTTGCAAGGGAAAAATCCTGGCCGGAAGCGTGGATTATGGCGATTACCAGGAGCACGTGCTGCCGGATGCCGAAAAGGCGGCCGGCTGCGCACTGTTCTGCAAGGCGCGGCCGCTGAGCGATCTCGAAATCGAATGTCGCGAGATCAGCGCGGCAAAGGACGTTCCGATCCGCAGCATGCCGGCGCGCGTACAGAAAATCGAGCGCCCGACCGGCGACGTCGTGATCGTCAATCTCAAGCTGCCGGTGAGCGAGCGGCTGCGGTTTCTGGCCGGCCAGTACATCGACATCCTGCTGAAGGAAGGCAAGCGCCGCAGCTTCTCGCTCGCCAACCCGCCGCACGACGACACTTTCCTACAACTGCACATCCGCAACTATGGCGGCAGTTTCAGCGACTATGTGTTCACGCGCATGAAGGAAAAGGACATCCTGCGCTTCGAGGGGCCGCTCGGCACGTTTTTCCTGCGCGAAGACAGCGAGCGGCCGATCCTGCTGCTTGCCAGCGGCACCGGCTTCGCGCCGATCAAGGCGATCGTCGAGCATCTGTGGAACAAGGGCGTCGAGCGGCCGATCACGCTCTACTGGGGCGGACGCGTGCGCAGCGACCTCTATCTCGCCGATCTGCCGCGGCAATGGGTGGACGAGCATCCCGACTTCCACTACATTCCGGTGCTTTCGGAACCGCGGGCCGATGACGGCTGGGAAGGCCGCACCGGGCTGGTGCACCAGGCGGCGCTCGATGATTTCACCGACCTGTCGGCCTACCAGGTCTACGCCTGCGGCAATCCGTTGATGGTCGAAGCCGCCCAGTACGACTTCACCACGCTGCGCGGCCTGCCGCCGGAGCAGTTCTATTCCGACGCATTCACGCCGTCGGTGCTTCCGGCGAAGCAGACGCTCGATACGCCATGAGGCAGCGCTGAGCCGCTGAACGTTATTGCGGCACGTACTTGGCAAATCCCATAGCCGGCCGGATTGACAGCACAGCGATTTTTGAACGACCGACGGATGCTTTTTGCCACCGCCGGTGTTCTAATACACGGCAATATCGCCTGCAATCACCCGGGAGATGAATCGTGACCAAGCTGATGCAGATCTACTACGAGTTGTCGCTCACGCTGTTGCGCATTGTAACCGGCTTCCTGTTCATGGAGCATGGCGCGCAGAAGCTGTTCGGATTGCTGGGATCGCATGGCACGCAGGTGTTTCCGCACCTGCTGTGGTTTGCCGGCGCGCTCGAATTTTTCGGCGGGCTGCTGGTTCTGCTCGGATTGTTCACGCGCCCGGTGGCGTTCATCCTGTCGGGCGAAATGGCGTTCGCCTATTTCATGGCGCACGCGCCGCGCGGCTTCTGGCCGATTCTGAATCACGGCGAAGGCGCGGTGCTCTACTGTTTCGTGTTCTTCTTTCTGGGAGCGGCCGGAAGCGGCTGGTTTGCGCTCGACCGGCTGTTCTTCAGAACACCGGCGCGAAAATCGGGTTTCAGGGCCGCGGCAGACTGACCGCGGCATCGGCACGGTCGCAGCGGCGCTCGGCAGCCGCGTGATCCAATCCATCGCTGAAATGATGGCGCGCCTCGCTGGCATTGCCGAGGCGCTCATGCAATCGTGCCAGCGCGCGATGGACTTCGATTGCCGGTTTGATCGCCAGGCTCTGTTCGAGGTAGCTCTGCGCCTTGCCCCACAGCTCCTGGCGCGCACACAGCCGCCCCAGCGTGAACAGCAGTGACGGATCCTGCGGGTGCGCTTCCAGCCAACGCTCGGCACGCTCGATCTGGCGTACCGTGTTTTCGCCCGGGCACTCGCTGTACAGCACAGCAAGCGCGCCATCCCATTCTTCGACCAGACTGTCTTCGATGATGCGGTGCGCCTCGCTGCAGGCACCGAGCGCCATGTAGCACTGCGCGCCGACCCGCGCCACACCGTTGTCCTTGCGGGCGCGGCCTGGCGTCTTCTGCCAGCATTCGTCGAGGGCGGCGCGGTCTGCGGCGCAGCGCCGCAGGCGCCCGGCGTACGCGTCGCGCTGAATCGCGCGTGTCTGTGCATCATCCAGCACCGCGCGCTTGCGCAGACGGGTCGCCAGATCAAGCACGCGGTCCCAGTCCTGCAGCTGCTGCCGTATCCGCAGCTCCAGTTGCAGCGCCGCGACATCACCCGGTGCGACCGGCTCCAGCGCCGCCGCCGCTTCTTCGTAGCGCTGCTCGTCGAACAGCAATTCGGCACGGGTAATGCGGCACATCGCGCGCTGTTCCGGCGCCGCCGCCGCCGCGGCCTGATCGAGATAGGCGTCGCGCCGGCCGTAGGCATGCAGTTCATGCGCGGCCCGCGCCGCGATGATGTTGCTCACCGCCGTGTACTCCTTGCGCTTCATCGACTTCGCGGCATTCTTTTCGGCACGCTGATGATGCCGCTCGAAGTATTCACGCAGCGCCGCCAGCAGCGCGGTGCGCGCCTTGTCGCGCTGCCGCCGGTTGCGGTAGCGCCGCACCTGTGTCGGCACGCCGAACGTCGCGACGATCGCGCGCACGATGAAATGCGCGACGACGAACGCGACGATCAGCATGATGACCAGCAGGTTCAGCGATATCTCGACGCGATGCGGCGGCAGCACGAACAGCGCATAGCCGGCGTTGCCGTGTCCGAGCAGCGTGACGCCGACCGCCACCGCACAGATCACCAGTATCCACAGCAGGACGCGCATCTATTCCGCCTGGTCGTGAGTCAGTTTGTAGTTGCGCACTGCTTCCAGCGTGGCCGACAGATCCGGCAGCTTGATGGCAATCGGCGTTTTCGCCAGTTCCTGCAGCCGGGCCTCCGCGTTGGCAACCCCCTTGTTCGTGGTGTCGAAGTAGCGCTCGAGCCAGCGCCGTGCCGCGTCCAGATCGGACCGATAAGTCGTCTCGTCATGCTGCAGCAGCGCGATCTTCGCATCCAGCAGCCGCAGCTTCAGATTCTGGCGCAGAAAATAGGACTCATTCGGCGTCAGCACCGCGACGTCGGACTTGTTCATGTCCTGTATCCGCACCAGGCCCCGCACCTGCTGCCACATTTCGCGGCCCAGCTGCAGCCACCTGCCGCCGCTGTCTGCCGTTGATGATGCCGGCTGCGGCGGCCGCGTTTCCATTGCCAGCGGCATGTCGCCGACGGCGGCAATCAGGTTGTCGAGCTTGACGCTGATGCCGACCGTGTCGACGCTCGGCAGCGCCTCCAGCTGGTCGATATCGCGGTTGATGGTCTGGCGCAATCCGGCCAGTTGCGGGCGGTTCAGGCGCTGCAGCCGCTTGTCGGCATTCTGCAGCGCGATCAGCGCGACCCGCACGTTGCCGGCAAGCTGCAACTGCTCGGACGCGGTGAACACCATCTGCTCGATTTCGGCCAGCACGGTCTGGTCACGATCCTGCGAGCGCTCCTTGTACAGTGCTTCGAGCGCCGCTTGCTGGCTCTGCGACTGCTGCAGCTTCGATTCGAGGGTGCCGACCCTGCCGCGCAACGCACGCACGTCGTCCTGCACCTGCCCGGCGAGCTTCTGGGTATCCTCGGCCCGTGTCTGCGCAGCCGTGAGCCGGCGCGCCAGCTCCAGCCGCGTCGTGTTGAGCTGGTTGCGGATGTAATACCACTGCCAGCCCACGATCGCGAGCGCGCCCAGCGCCAGCACCAGTGCGATGAGCGCAACCGCCACAACGCTGCGTCCGCTGCCCGACGGCGCCGCCGCCTCGGTGGAAGGAGGGCTTTCGGTAACGGGTTCGGGCGCCGGTTCTGCAGCGTGCTGGTCTTCTGGTCGTTCTGTATCCGGCATTGCGACAACGATGAATTGATTTTACGGCACATAGTATGCGGGGAAGGCGTGCGGGCCGCAACACGCGGCCCGGCGCTATCGGCAACACACGCCGCCGGCAACAATTCGTGGTGTGCGTGCAGACCAACCGGCGCCGGTTCGCGGCCCCCGCTCAGCGCTGCCGCGCCGGCTGCGCAAAATACGCGATCAGCCCCGCCACCAGCGCTTCATCGTCGGGCCCGGCGACGGCGACGGCGACCGCGCCCAATGTGTGCGCCGCATCGGCAATGCGCCGGTGGGTCGCAATCAGCGGTGTTTTCTGCAGCAGCGGCCGGCCGGCTTCCCCGACACCCTCAAACAGCTTACGCAAACCCTCGCTGCTGGTGATCGTGATGGCGTCGATG
Source organism: Betaproteobacteria bacterium (assembly GCA_040255885.1). Taxonomy (GTDB): domain Bacteria; phylum Pseudomonadota; class Gammaproteobacteria; order Burkholderiales; family JBDZVW01; genus JBDZVW01. The sequence goes on along the minus strand of JBDZVW010000031.1, from coordinate 6,259 downwards.
CGGCGGCGCTTCCATGCGTCGAGCAACGGCGCCGTATCCAGCTGCGGCGCTACGCGGCGGTAGCATTCCGCGTACTCCACGACCGCACTGCGCGCGGCAAGTGTATCGCCGAGCAGCGGGCGCCCGCCGTTGCCGCGAAAAATGACAATGCGCTGACCGGCAATGTCGGCCAGCTGCGGCAGTGCCAGCAGTGCTTCGCTGTCGAAGCGCTGCCGCGGCACAATCACGTCGCCGATGCCGAAACGCGCAAGCTCGCGCGCACTGCCGGATCCGACCGCGGCGATCCTCAGCCGCGGCGGCAGCGGCAGCCGGCGCTTGTCTGCAATCCGCTGCATCGCACCGGTCACCGCATTGGGGCTGACGAAGATCGCGAGGTCATACTGATCAATGCGCCCGATCACCACGTCGAGTGCCGCCAGCGCGGCGGCGTCGGGCTCCCGGATTTCGAGCAGCGGAAACCGGATCGGCACGCCGCCGGCAGCACGCACGCGCGCAGCCAGCGCTTCCGCCTGAGTACGCGGCCGGGTCACGACGATGCCGCGGCCGGCCAGCGGCAGCGGCGGTGCGGATTCAACCGGCATGGCTGGATGAAAACAAAAACCCTTGAACCGCAAAGACGCAAAGGCGCAAAGAAAACGCAAAGAACTTCTTGCAGTTGTTTTCCTTTGCGACCCTTTGCGTCTTTGCGCCTTTGCGGTTACAGCCTTTATCAGCGTTCATCCGCCGCTCCGGCATTTTCCAGCGCCGCCAGAATCTCTCCCGCGCCCTGCGCGTTAAGCTCCGCCGCCAGTTCGCGTCCGAGCGCTTCGGGATCAGTGACTGGTCCACCGACTTCGCCGGCAACCATGCGGGCACCGTCGGGACTGGCAACGAAGCCGCGCAGGCGCAAACGATCCGTGTCCAGCTCGGCGAACGCGCCCAGCGGCACCACGCAACTGCCCGACAGCGCCTGGCTCATTGCCCGCTCGGCGGTAACACAGCACGCCGTCGGCGGATGATCGAGTGCCGCCAGCAGCGGACGGAGGTCGTCGCGATTCGCGCAGCATTCGATTGCGAGCGCGCCCTGTCCGGGTGCCGGCAGGCTTTGTTCCGGGGGCAGCAGCGTCGTAATACGGTGTTCGAGACCGAGCCGCCTCAGTCCGGCGGCGGCCAGCACAATCGCTGCGTAACGCCCTTCATCCAGCTTGCGCAGCCGTGTCTGCACGTTGCCGCGCAGCGGCTCGATCAACAGCCGCGGATGGCGCGCGCAGATCTGGCTGGCGCGCCGCAGGCTGGAGGTGCCGACGACCGCCCCATCCGGCAGTCCGTCCAAGCTCGCACAGTCATTCGACACGAACGCGTCGCGTGCATCTTCACGCTCCATCACCGCCGCCAGCACGAATTCCGGCGCCAGCGTCATCGGCACGTCCTTCATCGAATGCACGGCGAGATCGGCGCGGCCGTCGATCAATGCTTCTTCCAGTTCCTTGATGAACAGGCCCTTGCCGCCCAGCCGGGCGAGCGACGCGTCGCGCAGCTGATCACCGCGCGTGGTCAGGCCGAGGATTTCGATCGCCGTTTGCGGATACAGCGCCGCCAGCCGGTCGCGTACATGGCGCGCCTGCCACAGTGCGAGTGCGCTTTCGCGCGATGCGATGACGAGCCGCCGCGGCACGGCTGCGGTATCGCGGGCGGACGGCTGCGATGCGGAACGAAAGCTGGAAGAACCGGAGGCGTTATGCATTGAAGGGCCGAAACGGCTGCGACGTGGACGATTTTAACACGCCACCTGCGTCATCCCGGGCACCGCAGGCGGTGTCGGTCGCTACGTGCCGCCCGCTTCAGCCACGATGCGCGAACTCGCGCACGATCGCCTGCTGGCGGCGGCTCACCGGCAGCTTTTCGTCGACGCCATTGAGCAGCACCACCCAGCGCGCCTCGCCGTTCTGATCGGCGGCGCGCTCGAAACCGCGGATCGCCGCGCGCGCCACCAGGCAATTGCGATGAATGCGCACGAAACGCTCGCCCATTTCCTGTTCCAGGCGGACCAGTGATTCTTCGATCAGGTATTCGCGCGCCGCGGTGCGCACCGTCACGTATTTCAGTTCCGCTTTCAGATAAATGATTTCGTCAACCGGCACCAGCCGGATGCGGCCGCGCTCCTGCACCGAGAGACGGCTGCGCGGCGCCTGCCGGATGTCGCGCAGCACGTCGGCGTGCGCCGGCCGCGTGCCGCGGGCGCGGATCAGCGCATCGTGCAGCCGCTCGGCGCGGATTGGTTTCAGCAGATAATCGATCGCGTGCAATTCAAATGCGCGAATCGCATGAGCGTCGTACGCGGTGGTGAAAATCACCGCCGGCGGCTGCGGCAGCTTGCGCAGATGCTGCGCCAGCTCCAGGCCGTCCATCTCCGGCATGCGAATGTCGAGCAGCGCGACGTCGGTTGCCACGCGCGCCAGCAGTTCCAGCGCCGCCACGCCGTTCGCGGCCTCGCCGACGATCGCCAGCGGCAGTCGTTCGGCGCAGTCTCCGAGCAGGTCACGCATGCGGTTGCGCGCCGGCGCTTCATCGTCGACGATCGCCACCCGCAGCACGTCGTCAGCCGCGGCCATCGCTGCGCTGCGTCCGGTAAGGCATCACGATGTGCACCTGGTAGCTGTCCGCGGTGACGCGCGTCGCCAGCGTCGCCTCGACGTCGAAATGCAACTGCAGCCGTTCGCGGATGTTGTTGAGCGCCATGCGGTTGCCGGCGTGGTGACTGCCGTTTTCCTGGTACGGGTTGCGCAGCACCGCGTGCACCTGGTTGCGGCGCTGGAAAATGTTGATGCTGATCAGGCCCGGCGCGGCGCGCGGCTCGATGCCGTGATAGACGGCGTTTTCGAGCAGCGGCTGCAGCACCAGCGGCGGCACCAGCGCGTCGCCCGGCATGTTGTCGACATGCCATTCGACCTGCAGACGCTCGCCCAGGCGCAGCGCTTCAAGATCGAGATACTGGCGGCACAGCGCAACCTCGCGCGACAGGGGTGACAGCTCGCGGTTGTCGGCCATCAACACCCGGAACAGCTCGGCCATGTCCTCCAGCGCATTTTCGGCACGCCGTGGATTTTCGCGAATCAGCGACAGCACCGCGTTCAAACTGTTGAACAGAAAATGCGGGCGGATGCGCGCCTGCAGCGCCTGCAGCCGTGCCTCCGTCAGCGCCGGCGACAATGCGCGTGCGCGCAGATCGAAATAGCCAAGCACGATCAGCGTCGCCAGCAATGTCAGCAAACAGCCGCGCTGCAGCGCAGCGGCATCCAGTCCGAGCGCACGGCCGACCGCAAAATAGAGTGCCACCGCAAGCGCCAGCACCAGCGTCAGTACAAACAATATCGCGGTGCGATACGCCAGCCGCTGCAGCCAGCCGGAAAGCAGCATCAGCGCCAGCAGGCTGATGATCAGCAGCGGCTGAACCAGCGCCGAGATTTGCAGCAGCTCGTTCCATGCGCCGCCGAGCGTTTGCGCCCGGATCAGCGCAGCGATGATCACCAGCAGATTGACCAGCACCAGCGTGCGCAGCACCACCCCCAGATTGCGGAAGTCCGGCGCGGCCCGAGGGTAGACGTTTTGATTTATACTGGCCATCTTTTCATTTTGTACAAGGTGTTAGCGCTATGCAAGACGGTCACGGCGGAAAAGCATGGTCCGGACGTTTCAGCGAGCCGGTCGCCGAACTGGTCGAGCGCTTCACCGCCTCGGTAACGTTCGACCGGCGGCTTGCTGCCTGCGACATCGAGGGCTCGGTCGCCCATGCCCGCATGCTGCAGGCAACCGGCATCATCAGCGCCGAAGACCTGCGGGCAATTGAAAGCGGCCTGGCGCAGATTCGCGCCGAAATCGATTCCGGCGAATTCGAATGGTCGCTGACGCTGGAAGACGTCCACCTCAACATCGAGAAGCGGCTCACCGAGCTGGTCGGCGATGCCGGCAAGCGGCTGCACACCGCACGCTCGCGCAACGACCAGGTCGCGACCGACATCCGGCTCTGGCTGCGCGCGGCGATCGATGAAATCGCGGCACTGCTGAAGACACTGCAGCGCACGCTGCTCGACCTCGCGGAAGCGCACGCGGCGACAGTGATGCCGGGGTTCACCCACATGCAGGTGGCGCAGCCGGTCACCTTCGGCCATCACCTGATGGCGTACTTCGAAATGTTCGCGCGTGACGCGAGCCGCCTCGCCGACTGCCGGCGCCGCATGAACCGGCTGCCGCTGGGGGCTGCCGCGCTCGCCGGCACTTCGTTTCCGATCGACCGCCAGATGGTCGCGAAGGCGCTGGGGTTCGACGGCGTGTGCGAGAATTCGCTCGACGCGGTGTCGGATCGTGATTTCGCAATTGAATTCTGCGCGGTGGCGGCGTTGATGATGGCTCACCTGTCGCGACTGTGTGAAGAGCTGATCCTGTGGATGAGTCCGCGCTTCGGCTTCATCGATCTCGCCGACCGTTTTTGCACCGGTTCGTCGATCATGCCGCAGAAAAAGAATCCGGACGTGCCGGAGCTGGTCCGCGGCAAGACCGGGCGTGTCAACGGTCACCTGGTGGCGCTGTTGACGCTGATGAAGGGGCAGCCGCTCGCGTACAACAAGGACAACCAGGAAGACAAGGAACCGCTGTTCGACACGGCGGACACGCTGATCGCGAGCCTCACGATATTCGCCGACATGCTGACCGGACTCGAAGTAAAGCCGGATGCGATGCGTGAAGCGGCACGCCAGGGCTACGCCACCGCCACCGATCTTGCCGACTATCTGGTAAAGAAAGGGCTGCCGTTTCGTGAGGCGCATGACGCGGTCGCACGAGCGGTGCGCTTTGCCGAGGAACGCGGCTGCGACCTGAGCGAAATCGAGCTTTCAGAACTGCAGCAGTTCTCACCGCTGATCGGCCGCGACGTTTACTCGGTGATGACGCTCGACGGTTCGGTGAAGGCGCGCGCCCACATCGGCGGCACCGCGCCGACGCGCGTCAAGGCCGCGATCAACAAGGCGCGCAAGGCGCTGAGTTGAACGACTGGGCGCGCATCGCGCGCGATATCGCGACCGCGCGCGGCCGCCCATTCGCAATCAACGACTGCCGACCGCTGGGCGGCGGCTGCATCAACCGCGCCTGGCGCGTCAGCGGCGACGGCGCCGACTACTTCGTCAAGCTCAATTCCGCGAACCGGCTTGCAATGTTCGAAGCGGAGGCCGCCGGTCTCGACGAAATTGCCCGCAGCCGCACCATCCGCGTGCCGCGCCCGGTGACCAGCGGCGCCGACAACGAGACGTCGTGGCTGGTGCTCGAATACATCGAACTTCGAAGCGGCGGCAGCATGGCGCAGCTCGGTGAACGGCTCGCGCAAATGCACCGGGTGAACGCGGCGCAATTCGGCTGGCGGCGCGACAACACGATCGGCGCCACCCCGCAGATCAACACACCATGCGACGAATGGATTACGTTCTGGCGCGAACGGCGGCTCGGTTATCAGCTGGCGCTGGCGGCGCGCAACGGCCATACCGGCGCATTGCAGCGCGGCGGTGAACGGCTGATGGCCGCGCTGCCGGCATTGCTCGCCGAACATCGCCCGCAGCCTGCACTGCTGCATGGCGATCTGTGGGGCGGCAACGCCGGATTCGACGCGAGCGGCATGCCGGTGGTTTTCGATCCGGCAGTCTATTACGGCGATCGCGAGACCGATGTCGCAATGACCGAGTTGTTCGGCGGATTCGACGCCGCGTTTTACGCCGCCTATCGTTCGGCGTTCCCGCTCGATCCCGGCTATGAAACGCGCAGGGTGCTCTACAACCTGTATCACGTGCTCAATCATGCAAACCTGTTCGGTGGCAGCTATCCGCGCCAGGCCGAACGCATGATCGGGCGGTTGCTGTCGGAGCTGTAGGACGCCGCGAAATTACGCTTTGGCCGGCGGTGGCGCGGTCGTGCCGCGCACCACCAGCTTTACCGCCAGCTCGCTGCGCCGCTCGACTTCCTTTCCGTCGAGCCGCGACAGCAGGTGAGTGGCGGCGTACTGACCAAGCTCGGTCATCGGAAAGTGAACCGTCGTCAATCCCGGCGTAAAGAAAGATGCAATCTCCATGTCGTCGAAACCGGTGATCGACACCTGCCGCGGCACGTCCAGCCCGCGCGCATGGCATTCGGCGACGGCGCCGATCGCGAGCACGTCGTTGCCGCACATCACCGCCGTCGGCGGATTGGCACCGCGCATCACCGCGCGCAATCCCTCGCGTCCACTGTTCAGCGTATA
>JBDZVW010000317.1:0-3618 GCA_040255885.1 Betaproteobacteria bacterium | reverse complement strand
TTCAGCATGATGGTGCCGCCCGGCGTCTCGTAGCAGCCGCGCGACTTCATGCCGACGTAGCGGTTTTCGACCAGGTCGAGGCGGCCGATGCCGTGCTTGCGGCCGAGCTGATTGAGTTTCGTCAGCACCTGCGCCGGCGTCATCTTGCGGCCATTGACCGCGACGATGTCACCGCGGCGGTATTCGAGTTTCACGTATTCCGCCTTGTTCGGCGCCTTTTCCGGCGACACCGTCCAGCGCCACATCGATTCTTCGGGTTCGCGCGCCGGATCTTCGAGGATGCGGCCTTCGTACGAGATGTGCAGCAGGTTCGCATCCATCGAGTACGGCGAGCCGCCTTTCTTTTTCATCTCGACCGGAATGCCGTGCTTCTTCGCGTAGGCCAGCAGCTTCTCGCGCGAAGTGAGATCCCACTCGCGCCACGGCGCGATCACGCGAATATCGGGCTGCAATGCATAGTAGCCGAGCTCGAAGCGCACCTGGTCGTTGCCCTTGCCGGTGGCACCGTGGCTGACCGCGTCGGCGCGCGTCTTGCGCGCGATCTCGATCTGGCGCTTCGCGATCAGCGGACGCGCGATTGACGTGCCGAGCAGATACTCGCCCTCATAGATCGCGTTCGCACGAAACATCGGAAATACGAAATCGCGCACGAATTCCTCACGCAGGTCTTCGATGAAAATTTCCTTGACGCCGAACTTCTTCGCTTTCGCGCGCGCCGGCGCGACTTCCTCGCCCTGGCCGATGTCGGCGGTGAACGTCACCACCTCGCACTGATAGGTGTCTTGCAGCCATTGCAGGATGACCGACGTATCGAGTCCGCCCGAATAGGCGAGAACCACTTTCTTTACCGCACTCATGCTTCGTACTCTCCCGTATCGTTATTTTGCCGCGGCAGCAGCCAGCGGCTGCACCGCCACCTGCCAGGCGGCCGCCTCGCCGCCGTTGGCCAGCAGCACGGTTTGCGCGTGCTCCAGCACCATTCTCTGGCCGCCCGGTTTGCGGATCACCGGGAGTGCCTGTGCCAGTGCATCCAGAATCTGCGGCGTGAGCCGGTCCAGCGCCGGCCGGATGTCTCTCCGGAGATCGGGCGCGTCGCGGAATTTCCCGCGGCCGTCGGCGGCCCATTCCGAGAAACGCGCATGCTGCACCATCTTGCTCGCCTCGATCTGTGATTCGAAGTAGCGTCGCGCGAAATCCGGATCGATGCCGCGGCGCTGCACCTGCTTCGTCAATGCGGCAAGAATCCGCTGTTCGCGGGCAGCATCCGTCACCGGAGAACGCGTGTTCCATTTGGCTTTCGCGACTTCGTTTGCAATGGCCAGCCGTTGCGCGGTCAGCATCAGCACCCGATCGACCTTTGCGCCGTCGGGATCGGTCTGCGGCCGGGGCTGTTGCGACGCGCAGGCAGTCAGCAGCAATGCCAGGGCGGCGCCTGACAGCCAGGTTCGGACGATCGCCTGATGAGTGCTTGTCATGTGATTCGACAGACGGCCGTTATTCTGCCGGTGTCGCTTGCCGTGCCCTGATCATGCAATCTTGCCGAGGAGAAGATATTCCATTAACGCTTTCTGCGCATGCATCCGGTTTTCAGCCTCGTCCCAGACCACGCTTTGGGGGCCGTCGATGACTTCGGCTTCGACTTCTTCGCCGCGGTGGGCGGGGAGGCAGTGCATGAACAGCGCATCGGAGGCGGCGACGGCCATCATTTCGCCGTCGACGCGGTAATCGGCAAAGTCCTGTTTGCGCTCCTCGGTTTCATCCTCGAAGCCCATGCTGGTCCAGACGTCTGTGGTAACGAGGGCCGCGCCGCGCGTGGCGGCCATCGGATCGCGGAACATTTCGAGATGCGGATTTTTCTGGCGTTCGGGCTCGAGCTCGTAGCCCGGCGGGCTGGCGACGTGGAGCTTGAAATCGAATATCTGCGCTGCCTGCAGCCAGGTGTTGCAGACATTGTTGGAGTCGCCGATCCAGGCCACGGTCTTGCCGCTGATGCTGCCGCGGTGCTCGATGTAGGTAAAGATGTCGGCCAGGATCTGGCACGGGTGGTACTCATCGGTCAGGCCGTTGATCACCGGCACCCGCGAGTGGCCGGAAAAGCGCTCGATGATGCTTTGTTCGAAGGTGCGGATCATCACGATGTCGACCATCCGTGTGATCACCCGCGCCACGTCCTCGATCGGCTCGCCGCGTCCGAGCTGGGTGTCGCGCGTCATCAGCGTGATCACCGCACCGCCGAGCTGATGCATGCCGGCTTCGAATGATACCCGGGTGCGCGTCGAATGCTTTTCAAACACCATCGCCAGCGTGCGGTCGCGCAGCGGCTGGTACGGCTGGTAATGCTTGAACTGGTCCTTGATCCACGCCGCGCGCGCGAACAGGTATTCGTATTCTTCGCGCGTGAAGTCGCTGAACTGGAGATAATGTCTGACCTGCATGGTATTGCGTGCGCCGTTCAACCGGCAGGCTGCGCCGCTGGCTGTTGCGCAAGAAAGGCCTTGATGACGCTGGAAAGGCCGGCGACCAGTTCGTCGACTTCACTGCGTCCGATGATCAGCGCCGGCAGCAGCCGGATCACCGAGCCAGCGGTGACGTTGATCAGCAGCCCGTTTTCAAGCGCCGACTGGACCAGTGCGCCGCACGGCACGTCGAGCTCGACACCCACCATCAGCCCCAGCCCGCGCACCTGCTTCACGCCCCTGACGCCGGCCAACTGCGCGGTGAGGCCGTCGCGAATCGCATCGCCCATCTTCACGGCATTCGCGATCAATCCTTCGTCCTCGATCACGTCGAGTGTCGCCAGCGCTGCGGCGCACGCCAGCGGGCCGCCGCCGAACGTCGAGCCGTGATTGCCGGGCTTGAACACCTGGCTGGCGGCGCCGCGCGCAAGGCAGGCGCCGAGCGGCACGCCGGACGCGATGCCTTTCGCAAGCGTCATGAGGTCGGGTTTGACGCCGCTCCACTGATGCGCGAACCATTTGCCGGTGCGGCCGATGCCGCTCTGGATTTCGTCAAGCATCAGCAGCCAGCCGTTGTCGTCGCACAGGCGGCGCAGGCCGTGAAAATAATCAGGCAGCGGCAGCGGCACGCGGATGCCGCCTTCGCCCTGCACCGGCTCGACCAGCACCGCGACGATGTTGCGGTTGCGGCTCGCGACCTGCGCCACCGCCGCGAGGTCGTTGTACGGCACGCGTACGAAGCCCGACACCAGCGGCTCGAAGCCGGCCTGCACCTTGCGGCTGCCGCTGGCGGTCAGCGTCGCCATCGTGCGCCCGTGGAAGCTGTTTTCCATGACGACGATGGTCGGATTGTCGATGCCGTTCTGGTGGCCGTGCAGGCGCGCGATCTTGATTGCGGCCTCGTTCGCTTCCGCGCCGGAATTGCAGAAAAAAGCATTGTCCATGCCCGCGATTTCGGTCAGCCGCGCGGCGAGTTTTTCCTGCAACGGAATTTCGTAGAGGTTAGACGTGTGGACCAGTTTGCCGGCCTGCTCGCAGATCGCCTGCGTTACCCGCGGATGGCAATGGCCGACGTCGCATACGGCGATACCGGCCAGCGCATCCAGATAGCGTTTGCCGGTGGTGTCCCACAGCCAGACGCCTTCGCCCTTTTCGAAGGCGA
>JBDZVW010000316.1:0-3625 GCA_040255885.1 Betaproteobacteria bacterium | reverse complement strand
GGCGGCGATTCCGCGATGCTGACACCGATCTTGATGGGTTCGGCAGCGAATGCTGCCTGTGTGAAGGCCGCGATGGTCAGAACGAAAAGCGAATGCCGAAGCTTCATGATCCCCTCCAAGTGGATATGACAGACTGCCGCTTGTGTCGCGATTGTTCTTGCCTGTGGAAGCTTGCCGATACGGTATCGGCAGCCCAGCCATCGCATAATCCGATCCCGTCCGGGGTTTGTCAAGCGCGGGCCGGACCGGCGGACGGGGCCGTGCAGCGCGATGACCAGTGCCGTTTTCGCACGCCGTTCGACAGAAAAAATTCGCTTCCGGCGTGCTGATGCGGCGCGGCATGAGGCTGCAAATGCCGCGAAATCGGCGGAATGCCGCCGGTTGCGGTTGATGACACGATCAAATTAATTTATGCCGCAACGTTCGTTCTTGTTTTATTGTTAACACCTTCAGAATTCATGTGATTGTTTGACAAGATTGAGCACCGGGTGGTGATCGCGGAGGGGTCGGTTTGCTTCCGCCGCGCGACCGCAGCATCTGGAATGACGAAGCCACAGGACGACAAGCAGCTAATATTAGTTGTCGCCTTTTGATTGACTTTGGAGGGAAGCGATGTTTACCAGCAATCCATTTGCTGAGCTTGCGGCGTACATTTCACCCGCCGCCATGCAGACCTATGTCATCATCATGATCGTGCTGGTGGCGGCAGGCACGCTGATCGATACCATGCACAAGGGGAGCGCCAAGTATTTTTTTGATCACTGGCGCAAATCCAAAACCAGGGGTCCCACCCAGGTCGGCGGCGGCGAGCTGGTTGCGATCGCCGTCCAGACCGCCGTGGTCGATGTGCTGACCTCCGGAGAATTCTGCAACATGCGGCGCCGGGTCGCTCATCTGCTCGCGATGTACGGCTTCCTGCTTTACGTCATCACCACCGCGGTGATGATATTCTGCTACCCGACACTGGCGACGCCGGCACCCGCCATCCTGCCGGTGCTGTGGTGGATCGGTGCGTTGATGGTCTTCGTCGGCGGCTACTGGTTCTGGTTTTTCATCCGCGTCGATGTTGCCGCCGAGGGTAACTCGCCGTTCCGCATCGTGCGCGCGGATCTGTTCGTGCTCTCGCTGGTTATCAGCGTCACGCTGGGCCTGATCTGGGCGTTGCTGCAGATGGGCGGCGGCGTCAGCACCGCCTCCTTCGTGTTCTTCGGCCTCTACATCATCGCCACGACGGTGCTGTTCGGATCGGTGCTGTGGTCCAAGTTTGCCCACATGTTTTACAAGCCCGCAGCGGCATTCGAAAAAAGGGTTTCCCGGGCGAACGGCTTCCGCAGCAATCTGCCCGCACCGGCCAACAAGCCGGAATCGTTCGGCGGTGCCCGCGAACGGCCGCAGCACTATTGATCCCATCATCATTCGTCTTCATTTGAGGAGCGTGCGAAAGCCATGCCAACATTCGTTTACATGACCCGATGCGACGGCTGCGGGCATTGTGTCGATGTCTGTCCGTCCGACATCATGCACATCGACAAGACCTATCGCCGTGCGTTGAACATCGAGCCGAACATGTGCTGGGAGTGTTACTCCTGCGTGAAGGCCTGTCCGCAGAACGCCATCGACGCCCGCGGTTACGCCGACTTCGCGCCGCTGGGCCACAGCGTCCGCGCGCTGCGTGAACCGGCGAAGGGCACGATCTCCTGGAAGATCAAGTTCCGCGACGGCCGCGAAAAGAATTTCGAGTCTCCGATCCGGACCAAGCCCTGGGGCTCCATCAAGGGGCCGGCCGAGTACGACGCGCCTCGGCCCGAGGACTTCGACAGACAGGAACTCGCGCACGAACCGGACGCGCTTCACGTAGAAGGTGGATTGCCCGCGTTGCGGCCGGACCAACTCAAGGTGGGGGTGGTGTAATGGGACTGTTCGGAAGCAGAAAGACGATTTACGTTGACGCTGACATCCTCATCATCGGCGGCGGCATGGCCGGCTGCGGCGCCACCTACGAGTCCCGCTACTGGGGGCGCGATCTGAAAATCGTCTGTGTCGAGAAAGCGAACATCGAGCGCAGCGGCGCGGTCGCCCAGGGCCTCTACGCGATCAACTGCTATATGGGCATGCAGTGGGGTGAGAACCAGCCCGAGGATCACGTGCGTTATGCCCGCAACGACCTGATGGGCCTGGTGCGCGAGGATCTGGGTTACGACATCGCGCGGCACGTCGACTCGACGGTGCACAAGTTCGAGGAATGGGGTCTGCCGATCATGCGCGATCCCAAGACCGGGCATTATCAGCGCGAAGGCAAGTGGCAGATCATGATCCACGGCGAAAGCTACAAGCCGATCGTCGCGGAAGCGGCGCGCAAGGCGGCGACCGAGGTCTATAACCGCATTATGGTCACCCATCTGCTGACGGACCAGCGCAACAGCAGCCGGGTTGCCGGCGCCGTGGGGTTCAACGTCCGTACCGGTGACTTCTACGTGTTCCGCGCGAAGGCGGTCATCGTCTGCGCTGGCGGCGCGTCGCACATCTTCAAGCCGCGTGCCGTGGGCGAGGGCATGGGGCGGACCTGGTACGCACCGTGGAGCAGTGCGTCCGCGTACGCGTTGCCGATCCAGGTCGGCGCCAAGATGACACAGATGGAAAACCGCATCGTGCTGACCCGCTTCAAGGACGGCTATGGTCCGGTCGGCGCGTACTTCCTGCACCTGAAAACGTACACGCAGAACGGCTACGGCGAGGAGTACGAGTCCAAGTGGTACAACCACACCAAGGAACTGGTGGGCGACTACATCGACCATCATCCGGTGCCGACGTGCCTGCGCAACCACGCCTTCCTCGAAGAGACGAAAGCCGGCCGCGGCCCCATCCGCATGGTCACCACGGAAGCCTTCCAGGACCCGCACAAGGAAACCGTCGGCTGGGAGAATTTCCTCGGCATGACGATCGGGCAGGCGGTGGTGTGGGCGTCGCAGAACATCGACCCCAAGTACATCAACCCCGAACTGACCACGTCCGAGCCTTATGTGATGGGCTCTCACGCCACCTGTTCCGGCGCGTGGGCGAGCGGACCGGAAGACTATGCGCCGTCCGAATATCAATGGGGCTACAACCGCATGATGACGGTCGGCGGACTGTTTGGCGCCGGCGACACCATCGGCGGCACCGCGCACAAATTCTCGTCGGGGTCATTCACCGAAGGCCGGATCGCCGCCAAGGCGGCGGTCAAGTATGTGAAGGACTTGGGTAATGATCAGCCGCAGGCCAGCGAACAGGAATACCGCGATCTCGAGAAGGTGATCTATCAGCCGATGGAAAACTTCCGGGTTGGCCGCAACGAGATCGTCGCCGGCACCGTGTCACCCAGCTACCTGCTTCCGATCCATGGTCTGCAGCGCCTCGAGAAGATCATGGACGAGTACGTCGGCGGCATCAGCACCAACTACGTGACGAACGACAAGCTGCTCGAGCGCGGACTCGAATTGCTGGGGATGCTGAAGGAAGACATGAATCACATCGGCGCCGAAGATCTCCATCAACTGCAGCGCACGTGGGAACTGAACCACCGGCTGCTGGCCTCGGAGTCGGTCACCCGTCACACGCTGTTCCGCGAAGAAACGCGGTGGCCGGG
>JBDZVW010000030.1:0-14313 GCA_040255885.1 Betaproteobacteria bacterium | reverse complement strand
CCCTTGAACAGCGCCGCCGGCACGCGCGATTCGTCGTACACGATCGGTCTCCCCTTGACCCGCATCAGGCGCCGGATCACGTACAGCAGCGCGCCATTTCCCACGCCCAGCTTGCGCGCCGCAGCGGCGTCCGCCTTGTCGCGGCCGAAATCGAGAATCTCCGGAGTCGGGTACGTTTTCCCGCCGCGGTCGGAGGCGATGCAGGTGAAATGATAGCGGCGGTCTTCCGACACGTGCGATGCGACGAACGTGCCCTTGCCCTGCTGGCGCACCAGCACGTTCTGATAAGCCATGTCGTTGAGCGCCTTGCGCACCGTGCCCTGGCTCACACCGTAGCGCGCCGCCAGATCCGCCTCGCTCGGCAGCGGCTCGCCGGCGTGCCACTCGCCCTGGCTCAACGCTTTCGTGATCAGCGTCTTGATCTGCTGGTAGAGCGGCTGGAAAGCCGGCGGCGAGACGTTTTTCATGACGGCATAATTAACATGAAAATGCGGCCGAAGTCCATGACTCGTCTATCTTTTATAAGACACAAGAGTCGTGTTGACACTGTCGTTTGATGTTCGCTAACATCGCCCGGGAGTCGGGAACGATCGGCGCGCGCATGCAGCAACCCCGCCGCAGCGCCTCCGCACAATCGCGGTCGAGCAATATAATCTCTTATTATTCCCAAGGAGCCCTGTTCAATGAAACGTCCGATGCGTGTTGCCGTTACCGGCGCTGCCGGCCAGATCGGCTACAGCCTGCTGTTCAGAATCGCCGGTGGAGAAATGCTGGGCAAGGATCAGCCCGTCATCCTGAACCTGCTCGACATCACGCCGGCGCTGCCGGCGGTCAAGGGCGTGGTGATGGAGCTCGACGACTGCGCGTTCCCGTTGCTGGCCGGCGTCACCGTCACCGACGATCCGAAGGTTGCGTTCCGCGACGCCGACATCGCGATGCTGGTCGGTGCACGGCCGCGCAGCAAGGGCATGGAACGCAAGGACCTGCTGGAAGCGAATGGCGCGATCTTCACCGGCCAGGGCAAGGCGCTGTCCGAGGTCGCCAGCCGCGACGTGAAGGTGCTGGTGGTCGGCAACCCTGCCAACACCAATTGTTTCATCGCAATGAAGAATGCGCCGGAGCTCAAGCCATCGAACTTCTCGGCCATGATGCGGCTCGATCACAATCGCGCCCGCTCGCAGATCGCAGCCAGGACCGGCAAGCCGGTCACCAGCGTGCACAAGATGACGATCTGGGGCAACCATTCGGCGACGCAGTATCCGGATGTCTATCATGCCGAAGTCGACGGACAGAACGCATTCAAGCTGATCAACGACCAGGGCTGGATCGAAAACACTTTCATCCCGACGATCCAGAAGCGCGGCGCCGCAATCATCGAGGCACGCGGCCTGTCGAGCGCAGCGAGCGCCGCCAATGCGGCAATGGACCATATCCGCGACTGGGTCTACGGCACGCCCGACGGCGACTGGGTCAGTATGGGCATTCCGGCCGACGGCAGCTACGACATTCCGGAAGGTGTCATCTACGGCTATCCGGTCACCTGCAAGGACGGCCGCTACCAGATCGTCAAGGGACTCGACGTCAACGACTTCAGCCGTGGCCGCATGCAGGCGACGCTGAAGGAACTGCATGAAGAGCGCGACGGCGTGAAGCATCTGCTGGGCTGATACGCAACGGTTTTCGATTGCAAAGGAGTGATGATGAGCAGCAACGCAACTTCCGGCGGCTTCAAACCGAAAAAATCCGTCGCCCTGTCCGGCGTGCCGGCCGGCAATACCGCGCTGTGCACGGTCGGCCGCAGCGGCAACGATCTGCACTACCGCGGCTACGACATCCTCGACATCGCGGACCGGTGCGAATTCGAGGAAATCGCGCATCTGCTGGTTCACGACCGGCTGCCGACCGTGCCGCAGCTCGCCGCGTACAAGGCCAAGCTGCGCACGCTGCGCGGCCTGCCGGCCGCGGTGCAGCGCACGCTCGAACGCGTGCCGGCGTCGGCGCACCCGATGGACGTGATGCGCACCGGCTGTTCGGCGCTCGGCACCGTGCTGCCGGAAAAGGACGACCACAATCTCGCCGGCGCGCGCGATATCGCCGACCGCCTGATGGCATCGCTGGGCTCGATGCTGCTTTACTGGTATCACTTCAGCCACAACGGTCGGCGCATCGACGTCGAAACCGATGACGATTCGATCGGCGGCCATTTCCTGCATCTGCTGCATGGCAAGGCGCCGTCGAAGTCGTGGGTCGAGGCGATGCACACGTCGCTGATCCTTTACGCAGAACATGAATTCAACGCGTCGACCTTCACCACGCGCGTGATCGCCGGCACCGGTTCCGACATGTACTCCGCGATCACCGGCGGCATCGGCGCGCTGCGTGGCCCCAAGCACGGCGGCGCCAACGAGGTCGCGTTCGAAGTGATGGAACGCTACGACAATCCGGATGACGCGGAACAGGACATCGTGCGGCGCGTCGCCGAGAAGCAGGTCGTGATCGGCTTCGGCCACCCGGTCTACACCATCGCCGATCCGCGCAACAAGATCATCAAGGCAGTCGCGCGCAAGCTGTCGAAGGAAAGCGGCGACATGAAGATGTTCGACATCGCCGACCGCATCGAGGCGGTGATGGCACGCGAGAAAAAGATGTTCGCGAACCTCGACTGGTTCTCCGCCGTGTCGTATCACAAGATGGGCGTCCCGACCGCGATGTTCACGCCGCTTTTCGTCGTCGCCCGCACCAGCGGCTGGTCGGCGCACGTGATCGAGCAGCGCATCGACAACAAGATCATCCGCCCCGGCGCCAATTACACCGGCCCGGAAAATCTCAAGTTCGTGCCGATCGAAAAGCGCGGGAAATCGGGGAAAAAGGCGAAATAACTTTTCACCGCCAAGACGCCAAGCGCGCCAAGGAAAGACAGATCAAAAAACAACGGCAACCGCAGAGGCGCAAAGGCGCAGAGGAACGCAAAGGAAAACAAAAGCAAAACGAAACCAGAAATTCTGAAGTTCTTTGCGGCTTTTCTTTGCGCCTTCGCGCCTTTGCGGTTATCGCTTTTCTCTGCGTTTCCTCTGCGACCTCCGCGCCTCTGCGGTTATCGCTTTTGTTCCTGTTTTTCCTTGGCGTCCTGGCGCCTTGGGGTTCACTCCCATTAATCGGAACCTGACATGTCCACCCATATCTCCAACGTCCGCCCTGAACCCGACAAGGTCCTGACCGATATCGCCGACTACGCGCTCGGCTACGAAGTCACCAGCACCGAAGCATGGAATACCGCGCGGCTGTGCCTGATGGACACGCTCGGCTGCGGTTTCGAGGCGCTCTCCTTCCCCGCCTGCACCAAGCTGCTGGGGCCGATCGTTCCCGGCACCATCGTGCCGAACGGCGCGAAAGTGCCGGGCACGCAATTCCAGCTCGACCCGGTGATGGCCGCGTTCAACATCGGCGCGATGATTCGCTGGCTCGATTTCAACGACACCTGGCTTGCCGCCGAATGGGGCCACCCGTCCGACAACTTGGGCGGCATTCTCGCTGTGGCCGACTACCTGTCGCGCAGGAACGTCGCCGAAGGCAAAAAGCCGCTGATGATGCACGACGTGCTGCAGGCGATGATCAAGGCGCACGAAATCCAGGGTGTGATCGCGATCCAGAACAGCTTCAACCGCGTCGGCCTCGACCATGTGGTGCTGGTCAAGGTCGCAACGACCGCGGTCGTGATGGCGATGCTCGGCGGCACGCGCGATGAAACCGTCAACGCGGTTTCGAACGCATGGATCGACGGCCAGTCGCTGCGCACCTACCGCCATGCGCCAAACACAGGCTCGCGCAAGTCGTGGGCCGCCGGCGACGCCACCAGCCGCGGCGTGCGCCTGGCACTGATGGCACTGAAAGGCGAAATGGGCTATCCATCCGCGCTGACCGCGAAGACCTGGGGCTTCTATGACGTGCTGTTCAAGGGTCAACCGTTCAAGTTCGATCGCCCGTTCGGCTCGTACGTGATGGAGAACGTGCTGTTCAAGATTTCGTTCCCGGCGGAATTCCATGCGCAGACCGCCGTCGAATGCGCGGTCAAGCTGCATCCGGAAGTGAAAGACCGCATCGATCAAATCGAAAAGATCGTGATCACCACCCACGAATCGGCGATCCGCATCATCGACAAGAAAGGTCCGCTCGGCAATCCGGCCGACCGCGATCACTGCATTCAGTACATGACCGCGATCGGTCTGCTGAAAGGCAATCTCGTCGCCACCGACTACGAAGACAACGTCGCCGCCGATCCGCGCATCGACGCGCTGCGCGACAAAATGGAATGCGTCGAGAACAAGTCGTACAGCAGGGATTACCTCAACCCCGAAAAACGCTCGATCGCGAATGCGGTGCAGATTTTCTTCAAGGGCGGCTCGAAGACTGCAGATGTGGCAGTCGAATACCCGGTCGGCCACCGCCGGCGGCGCGAAGAAGGCATTCCGCTGCTCGAAGCGAAGTTCCAGACCAACCTCGCGCGCCGCTTTCCGGCGAAGCAGCAGAGCGCCATCCTTGCGCTGTGCCGTGACCAGGAGCGGCTGGAGCAAACGCCGGTCAATGAGTTCGTTGATTTGTTCGTGATTTGATTTGGCTGTTGGTGCGAGGGACTGATCGTCGCTTTCTCCGGACGCCGCTGACCACCCCTCCGCTTCGCTCCTCCCCTCCTTAAAAACAGGAGGGGAAAAAGACAGCCGATGGCAGGCGCCCGAAATTCCCCTCCTCGAATGAGGAGGGGTGTCCGCGAAGGCGGGCGGGGTAGTCAGCGGCGTCCGGAAAATCCTCCGCCGTTCATGTGGCAATGCCGCACCATCGCTCCGCCGTCAGCCGAGAATCCGCCGCAGAAAAACCCGCGCCACGCCCGTCACTCCATCACGACCGACTCTTCCGCATGCGCATGCTTCGGCACGCGGATCAGCAGCAGAAACGGCATCGCCAGCAGCGCCACGATCATCATCAGCTTGAAATCGTCGATGTACGCGATCATTCCCGCCTGGCGCGTGATCTCCGCGTTCAGCGCCGCCAGCCCTGCCGAGCTGTGCAAGTCGTACAGCGGCGGCAGGTACGGTGCGCGAACGAACGGATTGTAGACGTTGATGTGCTGCACCAATGACGAATGCGCAACCTGGGTGTTTTCGGTCAGCAGCGTCTGCACGATCGAGATGCCGAAACTGCTGCCGATGTTGCGCACCAGGCTGTAGATCGTCGTGCCTTCGGTGCGCAGATGCGATTCGAGCGTGGAGAACGCCGCCGTCGTCAGCGGCACAAAAATGAACCCGAGCCCCAGCCCCTGGATGATGCCGGGCCATACCACCGAGCTCATGCCGATCGTCAGCGTATAGCCCGCCATTTGCGCCAGCGACAGCGCGGTCAGGCCGAAGCCGCCGGCCATGATCAGCCGGATGTCGAGGCGGCCGATCAGCGGCCCCACGATCATCATCGCGATCATCGTGCCGATGCCGCGCGGCGCGGTGACCAGACCGGTCGCGACCACCGGATAGTCCATCAGGTTTTCCAGCATCTGCGGCAACAGCGCCATCGTTGCGTACAGAATCAGGCCGACCAGAAAAATGAAGAACAGCCCGGTGACGAAGTTGCGGTCCTTGAGCAATGCCCGGTCCACGAACGACGTGCCTCTGACAGTTGCGGTGTGTGCGATGAACAGCACGAATCCCAGCAGTGTCAGCGTGGCATAGACCCAGATTTCGGTGGACGAGAACCAGTCCTTGGTTTCGCCGCGATCGAGCAGCAGTTGCAATGCACCGATCGCAATACCCAGCGTGCAAAAGCCGAAGAAATCGAGCTTCTGATCGCCTTTACGGGTTTCCTGCACGAACGCCAGGATGCCGAGGAACGCGATGATTCCGACCGGAAGATTGATGTAGAACACCCAGCGCCAGCCGTAGTTGTCGGTCAGCCAGCCGCCCAGTACCGGCCCCAGGATCGGCCCCAGCATGATGCCCATTCCCCACACCGCCATCGCCTGGCCGTGGCGTTCGCGCGGATTGATGTCCAGCAGCACCGCCTGCGACAGCGGCACCAGCGCGGCGCCGAACACGCCCTGCAGCAGCCGGGCGAGCACGATTTCGGGCAATGAGAGCGCTACCCCGCACAGTGCTGACGAGACAGTGAAACCGGCCACCGACCACAGGAAAATACGCTTGCGGCCGAAGCGCGAGCACAGCCAGCCGGTCAGCGGCATCGCGATCGCCGCCGCGACGATGTACGACGTCAGCACCCACGTGATTTCATCCTGGCTGGCCGACAGGCTGCCCTGCATGTGCGGCAGCGCGACGTTCGCGATCGTGGTGTCGAGCGCCTGCATCAGCGTCGCCAGCATGATCGACACCGTGATCATGCCGCGATTGGCGACCGGGACGCCGGAATCGAGCGGGAGCGACGCGCTCATGCGTCACTCCGGAAACGGCTCAGATCATGCAGGAAGCGACCAGCGGGCATTTCAGGACAGGGAATTGCGCGCAATGCGTCAGCGGTCCTTTCGCGCGCGTTTTGTTGCGCCGGGACGGCGGGCCGGCGGTTCGCCGGCGCCGCCGAGATTGCGGCGCACCCGGCGCAGCAGCGCGATCAGGCGCCGCCGGTCGGTATCCGACACGCCCGCAAGCGCCGTTTCCTGGACTTCGTCGCCGAGCTTGCGAATGGATTCGAGCACCGCTCCCGCCTTGCGCGTCAGATACAGCCGATAGGCGCGGCGATCCAGCGGATTCGGCTTGCGTCGCACCCAGCGCGCCTGTTCCATGCGATCGAGCAGGCGCGCCAGCGCGATCGGCGCCATTTCAAGCGTATCGGCCAGTGCGGCCTGACTGGTTCCCTCTTCGATTGCGAGATACACCAGCACCTGGCATTGCGCGCGTGTCAACTTCAAGTGCCGGTGCGCACGCTGATCGAAATGGCGCGAACACAGCCGGCCGACATCATGGACCAGGAATCCGAACCGATGCTCGACGTCGAGTTTTTTCATATGGCTGCTTATTATAAACTTGCTTATCAATTTCAAACAGAAGGAGATCGCAGCGGTTTCTTGTCAGGCACAGCGCATGGCGGGACTGCGGCGCAGCGGCACCGACGCTGCCGAACGGGGCGGCTCCGCCCCGACGGCAGCTTCAAAAAATCGTGTGGGAATCGGCCGCGCCGTGATCGGCGAAGCTGGTCAGGGTGGTGGGGTTCGAACCCACGACCTCCACGTCCCAAGCGTGGCGCGCTACCAGGCTGCGCTACACCCTGTATTGAACAATCGGGCAACAGCCGTCATTTTACATGATGCCGGCCGCGACCACCTCGCCGGCCGTTATCGGCCGGCCCGGCCGGCTGCTACGCGTTGAAGAAACGCTTCATCACCGCATCGCCGCTGATCGGCTCGCCGGCCAGCGCCATCGCCAGCAGTTCCCCGCCCAGTATTTGTGGCGCGATGATCATGTCGGGCTGCACGCGCTTCACCCGGCTGTAGTTCTTGCTGTCGTTGACCGCAGCCACGGTCTTGGCGCTGCCCTCGAGTTCCTTGATCGCCAGCACGATGAACGCGTTGTCCGAATCGTCGGCGCGCATCGCCAGCACCGCGCGAGCTTCTGCCGCGCCGGCCATGCGCAGCACGTCGACGCTGGTGGCATCGCCGACGACCACGTCCGCATCCGCCAGTTCCCCTTCCGCTGCCGGCGCCTCCGACAGAATCAGTGTCACCGGCAGATTACGCTGCTGCATCTCGTGATACGTGTTGCGGGCGAGCGACGTATTGCCGACGATGATGAAATGGTTTTGACGCTCCATCCGTTTCCCCTTTCGATCGATGATCCGCCGAATGCCGCCGCCGATCACGGGACCGACGATCGCACCCAGTGACGTCGCAAACACCGTGATGCCGAGCACGATGATCGACGCCGCGAAAAGACGCGCTTCCGGCGTCTGCGGAAAAATGTCGCCGTAGCCGACGGTGGACATCGTCACGATCGCGTAATAGAGCGCCGTGACCAGGTCGGTGATCGGCGGATGAAAGTCCGCGCCCAGGTAATACGCGCCGAACACCGCGTAGAGCATCAGCAGCAGCGTGCTGGTGAGTGCGAACAGCGTGCCGGCCGCGACGCTGCTGCGATTGAAGCGGGAATACGCCAGCAGCAGCGCGGCCAGCAGCAGCGCGTCGTAATAGACGAAAAATACCAGGTGGCGGTGCGTCTTGAAGTCCGCCAGCTCGATCGCAACCAGCAGCACGACGGCCAGCGTCCACGACAGCCGCGAGCGCAGCACGATGCCGACCGACATCACAATCATCATGATGCCGGCAACGCCGTGAATCACGTCGGTGACCCGCAGATCAAGGGCAGAAAAGTCGAGGTGCTTCAGCACAGCCGGTGACAACAGCACATGCAGGTTGCCGCCGACCGCGCTGCCGAGCCAGTAGAACGCCGCAACCAGCAGTGCCAGCGCCAGCACGGCGTGCGGAAACCAGTAATCCGAATGCAGCCGGGTGCCGAGTGCGCTCACGCCCTGCCGCAGACGCTGCAGCGGACCCGCATGGATCGCCATTTTGCCGATCAGCCCGTCCCGCATCCGATTGTTCCCCCGTTCTCCACCTGACCGCACGCGGACGATATTGTCCGAATCCCGACGCCGCTGCACATCCGCAACCGCGCTCTGCAGGGCAACGTCGAAGCACGGGATCCGCCACAGCGCGCGCATTTGCCGAACGCCAACCGTTCACGCCCCTTCTGGGCAGCGGCATTGTCGCACGACAGGGAATGGTATGTAACTTGCTTTGCTCTATAATTGCCTTTATAAAAATTGCCGGCGGGACAAGAGGGTTCCTTGTCAACGTTCAATCCAATACCGACCTGCTCCGATTGCGCATCACCGGATTTCATGCCCGGCCTCCGCGGTCGGCGCGGTATCCCGCTGTTCGCGTCCGGCACCTGCGGCCGCCGTGTCACCCGCCATGCCGCCTGACACGCAGTCGGCGGCCGTCGACATCGAATCACGGAGCGGCACGCTGCCATCTTCCGTCATCGACCCCGCCCGGCCGGCACATTCGCGCTGTCCGCTGCTGTTCGAATGCGTCAGGCTGGCGTGGGGCAATTCCCGCAGTTCGCAACTGTTCGTCATCGCGCTCAGCGGACTGGTGGCGATCCTCGAATGGGGCCGGAATGACCCGCTGCTGATTGCGGTCTGGTTCGCCTATCAGGGTCTGGCCGCGCTTTACCGTCTGAACTGGACGCGGCAGTTCAAGGAGCAGAACCCGCAACCGGATGTGGCAGTGCAATGGCGCGACCGCTTCGTAATAAGCTGCGCGCTTTCCGGGCTCGGCTGGGGTGCGTCCGCGCTGCTGTTTCTGAATCCCGGCGATCTGCCGTCAGGCTACGCGGTGATGCTGTTCCTGACGGGTGTGACGGCCGCCGGCGTTCCATACCAGGCGGCCATCCCGCGGGCGGCAATCCTGTTTTCAGCGCTGATTACGGGCGCGGTTGCCGCCCGCTTGTTCTCCGGCAGCCTCATATTCGTGCAGATGGGCGTCATGGCCCTGCTGTACCTGGCGACGCTGATCACCATCATCCTGCTGGTCCACCGTTCGATCGTCAACAGCCTGGCATTGCGCTTCGAGAACGCGTCACTGGTGGCTGTCCTGTCCGATGCCAATCGCAAGATCGAAACCGCCAATGCCGAACTGCGCGCCGAAATCTCGCAGCGCAGTGCCGCCGAAAGCCGTCTCGCGCATTCGCTGTCGCTGCTTCAGGCGACTTTCGAAGCCACCGTCGACGGCATCCTGATGGTGAACAACGGCGGAAAAGTCGCCAGCTACAACCAGCGCTTTCTGCGCATGTGGAGCATCCCGGAATCGATGCTGGCGGGCGACCGCGACCGGGTGGCGCTGCGCCACGCGCTGGGCCAGCTGATCAGTCCGGCCGAAGCGCTGCGGAGAATGCGCGAACGCATCCTGCAGCCGAACGCCGAATGCCACGACGTCATCGAATTCCGGGACGGACGCGTATTCGAATGTTTTTCGAAGCCGCAGCACGTCGCGGGGCAGTGTGTCGGCTGCGTCTGGAGCTTTCGTGACATCACCGAGCGTTATCGCGTCGAACAGGATCTGTTCTTCATCGCCAATCACGATCCGCTGACCGGGCTGCTGAACCGCACGATGTTCTATCGCCGGCTGAATTCGAGGATCATCCGCTGCGAAAATCACGGCGGACGATTCGCCGTGCTGTTCATCGACCTCGACCGTTTCAAGAACATCAACGACACGCTGGGGCATGACGCCGGCGACTATCTGCTGAAGGACGTTTCGCGCCGTCTCACCGAAACGCTGCGCGATACCGACGTCGTCGCGCGGCTCGGCGGCGACGAGTTCGTCGTGCTGCTGCAGGACTACGCGGATGCCGCCGACGTCGACGGAATCGCGCGCAAGCTGCTGGACGCGTTCGCGCAGCCGTTTGTCATCGATCACCGCGAAATCCGCCTCTCCGCCAGCATCGGCATCAGCGTCTTTCCCGACGACAGCGACGACAGTTCGGGGCTGCTGAAGAACGCGGACATCGCCATGTATCGCGCGAAGGATCAGGGCGGCAGCGTTTACGAATTTTACGCGGCACGCCCCAACCTGCATTCGGTTGACCGCCTGTCACTGGAATCGAAGCTGCAGCGCGCGATCGAACGCGAGGAATTCACGCTCCATTACCAGCCACGCGTCGATCTCAGGAACGGGCGAATCGTGTGCATCGAGGCGCTGATCCGCTGGCAGCACCCGGATCTCGGGCTGGTGTTGCCGGATACCTTCATACCGCTCGCCGAGGAGTCCGGGCTGATCGTGCCGCTCGGCGACTGGGTATTGCGCGAAGCCTGCTCACAAATGCACCAGTTTCAGGAGCGCGGCCTGCCGCCGCTGCGGGTGGCGGTCAATCTTTCAGGCAGGCAGTTCGGACAGCCGGACCTGATGTCGCGGGTGAGCGCCGCGCTGGAAGCGGCACACATCGATCCCGGCCGGCTCGAAGTCGAAATCACCGAAAGCATGGTGATGACCGATGCCGAACGCTCGATCGAAATATTACGCGAAATGACCGCGCGCCGGATCGTCGTCTCGATCGACGATTTCGGAACCGGCTACTCATCGCTCAGTTATCTCAAGCGTTTCCCGATCCACAACCTCAAGATCGACCGCGCCTTCATCACCGAGCTGCCGCACGACATCGATGATGCCGCCATCACGCAGGCGGTCATCGCGATGGCTCATCGCCTCGGGCTGCGGGTGGTCGCCGAAGGTGTCGAGCAGTCCGAGCAACTGCTGTTTCTGGCCGCCAACGACTGCGACGAAGTGCAGGGCTACCTGGTGGCGAAGCCGATGCCGGCACACGAGATCGAGGATCTCATCCGGAATGGCATCGACATTTCGGTCGACGCCGAACCGCGCCACGCCCCCCGGCAGAAGAGCCTGGGCTTGCGCAACTCATGACGCCCGGCGGGCCGCGTTGCGCAGAGTGGCGATGATGGCTAGCGGCATACCAGGACCGGAATCTTGCAGTGCGCCAGCACCTTGATCGTCTGGCTGCCGAGCAGCAGCCCCGACAGGCCGCCACGCCCGTGGGAAGCCATGATGATCAGATCACAGCCTTCATTCTCTGCCGCCGCGACAATCGCCATCGCCGGTGATTCGGCTTCGATGCTGCTGCCGCTGTACGGAACGCCGGCATCGCGCGCCGCACGCTCGATTTCGGCGAGCAGCGATTCGCCGACATGGCGCACCGCCTCGATGTAGCGGTTCTGCGGCAGCACATCGGACGTTACCGGCTGGCCGAACACGCTGACCGAGAACGGCTGAATCACGTGAAAGCCGACCACCGTCGCGCCGGCCCATTTGGCAAATGCCATGCCCTGCCTGATCGCATCGCGGGAGCGTTCGGAGCCGTCTGTCGGAAGCAATATTTTCTTGTACATCGGTCACCTCTGAAGTTGTTTGGCCGGTATCGACGCAGAACTTGTATTTCACATGATGCCAGCAGATCCCGGGGCGCGCAATAATCCCTGATAATGGAAATCAACAGCGACCTGGCCGTTCCGTTGAATGCGACGTTTATTTCTACGTTCCGCGCGACGGTGATCCGCTTGCATCGATGCGCCCGAGCCAGCGCTTGAAGTCGCAATACGACTGGATGAAGCCGCGCCGGTAAAGGTCGGTGCGTGCAAAACCGGTACGGTCCAGCACCGCCTCGCGATACAGCCGCATCGTGCGCCGCACCCATGTCACCGCGATCGCCAGACCATCGCGATCGACCAGGAACTCGATACGGTCGCGTTCCTTGCGCAGGGCGGCGGTATCAGGCTGCCGCGGCTCGCTTTCCGCTTCCGGTTCACCCAGCGTCCAGAAAGGCGGATCGCTCGCCGGAAAAGTGTCTTCCAGCGCCTGGTCAATCTCGGCTTCCGACGTGGAATCCGCATCGTGCTTGCCAACGGCATTCAAATCCGCGCCCCGTCCGTTCATCGCAACCTCCGGAAGGAAAATGATGGCGGCCGCGATCCCGGTCCTTCTCGCCCGATCCGGGAGCCGCGATCGCCGGCGATCAAAAGAATGTTACGGCGCGCGGCATGCCGTCACCATGATAAATGTCATGCCATTCGCCGCCCCGAACAATACGATTGCGAAAAGCGCCCCCGGTTCCCGGTCGGTTCCGCCGGCCGGGGCATGGGCATTCATCGCCGCTGTGGTGCGTTGCGTGCAATGTCGCCGAGGATGGGCGTGCGCCGCACTTCCGTGACATACATCAGAATCAGCGATACCCACGCCACGCCGTACAGCAGCATGAAACAGCTGCTGCGCACCCGCGTCAGATCGACCAGCGCGCCGAACAGTATCGGCAGCAGGAAGCCGGCCAGTCCGCCGGCGAGGCCGACGATGCCGGTCACGATCCCCATCTCTTCCGGGAAATCAGCGGCCACGTATTTAAACGTCGACGCCCCGCCGAACGCAAACGCGGTGCCAACGATGAACAGCAGGATCGTGAACAGCCACGGCTGCAGCCCGATGTGAAAACTGACCGGACCGTTCACGGTATGAATCGTCAGATCGGTCTGCGGATACGACAGCAGGAACAGGCACACCCAGGACCCCCACAGCACCCACCAGGTCACCGAATGCGCACCCAGGCGATCGGCGAGCCAGCCGCCGACGGCGCGCATCGCCCCGGCCGGCAGCGAGAACGCAGCAGCCAGCAATGCCGCCTGTGCAATGCCGAATCCGTACTCCTGCGTGTAGTACTGTGTCATCCACAGCGACAATGCGGTGAAGCCGCCGAACACGATCGAATAATACTGGCAGTAGCGCCACACGCGCGGATTGCGCAGCACCGCGAACTGCGCCCTGAGCGGCACTGCAGCCCGGCTGCCGACACCGGGATCCGGGCGCGACAGCAGCCAGAAAATCGCGGCCGTCACCAGGATCGCCACCGCGTACACCGTCGGCACGGTGCGCCAGCCGTAGTGATCGATGATCCACGGCGCGACGAACATGTTGAGCGCGGCGCCCGACGTGCCGGCGCCGAACACGCCCATCGCGAACCCCTGTTGCTGCTTCGCGAAAAAGCGCGCGACATAGGGCGTACCGACCGCGAACGATGCACCGACCAGTCCCAGGAACAGGCCCAGCACCAGGAACTGCCAGTAGGCGCTGGCAAAGCTCACCAGCCACACCGGAATCGCACATCCCAGCAGCAGCGCGATGAAAACGACGCGGCCGCCGAAGCGGTCGGTCCATATGCCGAGCGGCAGCCGGAATACCGCGCCGGTCAGCACCGGCATCGCGGTCAGCAGGCCGAACTCGGTGGCATTCAGCCCCAGCATGTCGCGCACCGGAATGCCGATCACGCCGAACATCATCCACACCGCAAAGCATATGATGAAAGCGAAAGTGCTGGCGATCAGAACGGAAATCGAATCGGACTTCTGCATGGTGCAGTCCTTTCTCCCTGTACCGTCATGCGCGGGCAGCCGCAGGCCCAATGCTATACGATAACGAACGGCGCATAACAGCCCTTTTCGACCCGTACCGGATTCGTTCGTACGCGGACGTGCCGGCAACCGGTGCACAGGAACGCTAAAATGGGCGCATGATTCCGTGGCTGGCCGCAACCGATCCGTTCCCTCCGGTGGAGGGGGCGCTGGACGAACCCAACGGCCTGGTTGCCGCCGGCGGCGATCTCTCGACGCCACGCCTGATCGCCGCCTACCGCCGCGGCATCTTCCCCTGGTTCAGCGACGATCAGCCGATCCTGTGGTGGAGTCCCGACCCGCGCATGGTGC